>NZ_VOZD01000002.1:0-192643 GCF_013419915.1 Acinetobacter sp. YH12043 | reverse complement strand
GGACCAGAGTGGACGAACCTCTGGTGTACCGGTTGTGACGCCAGTCGCATCGCCGGGTAGCTATGTTCGGAAGGGATAACCGCTGAAAGCATCTAAGCGGGAAGCCTACCTCAAGATAAGATTTCCCCGAGACTTTATGTCTCCTAAAGAGCCGTTGAAGACTACGACGTTGATAGGTTGGATGTGGAAGTGCAGTGATGTATGAAGCTGACCAATACTAATTGCTCGTGAGGCTTGACTATACAACACCCAAGCAGTTGTATATAAAGCATCAATTGATTTCATATTGATCTAACGATCAGACGAAAACTTGATTTAGTTAAGCTAATCGAACAAACTACTACGACTCAGATACATCTGTTAATGCATTCTATTTGAAGAAAGCTAGGCAAACGAAGCACAAGCAACGTAGATAAGACCATAGCGAGTAAGCATACCAGTTGTGCTGGCGACCATAGCAAGAGTGAACCACCTGATCCCTTCCCGAACTCAGAAGTGAAACCTCTTAGCGCTGATGGTAGTGTGGGGTCTCCCATGTGAGAGTAAGTCATCGCCAGCTCATTATTCCAAAAGCCCTCTGCTCACGCAGGGGGCTTTTTTTATGCGTGGGATTTAATAAAATAAGATAAAAAGACTTAAATAAATTTAAGCCTTTTTATTTACGGATTAATATTTCTGGAATGCATTTAATTAATCATTAGTACGTTCTAATTACATCGATTTTTTAAGTTGCTTCTGGTGCGTTAAAACTTCTTTTGCATATTTTTTGCCTTGTTTACGCATTTTCCGATCTTTCTCATAGGCAGTAGGGCCTACATTATAATAGCCCAGCGCTTTTTCTAGGCTGCCACTAGATTCCTGATAACGTGACAGAATATAACTCCCACATCCAATATTTATTGCTTCATTAAATAAATCAGGTCCACATGTAGATTGCCAATAACGCGGAACAATTTGCATAAGACCCACAGCACCTGCAGGTGAAGCGACCTGACTGCGATAGGTAGATTCCTGTCGAATCACGGCTGCTACTAGCAAGGGATCTAGACTATGTCTTTCGGCATTTTGAATAATTAAAGGTGAAACGCGAGTAGCAGTTATCGCAGGCACAGCATATGCAGTCTGAATTCCTTGAGACAGTTTAGCAGAGCGTTTTTCTAAGGAATTACCTCCTAGTGAGGAGCAAGCACTTATTAATATTGTACTTAAACCAAGTATCCCAATTTTTAAAGTAGTAGGATTTAAGACCTTTAATAATGAATAGTTTTTGCCAGAAAATTTGCCCAACAACTTTCAGCTTCCCTGTATTTTTAAAATTAGATTGATCTTAGGAAGATGTATGAAAATCGTCAAGAAATTAGATGATTTGTTTACAAAGACAACTTAGATTTTGTTGAATAATGAATTTTTTATGAAGAATTGTTTAAAGAAAAGCCAATTAACAGTCGAATTTGTATCTCAGGCTTTTCTTTAAAGTGTATGTGTTTAGATGCACAAGAAAGCTTAGTCTAAAGTTTTTAGCATCCAGATTTCACAAGCTGCACTATGACCTGTATTGCCTTCGGGATGATCGAGATGTTCAAAACCTAATTTTTCGTAAAGCTTCACTGCCTGCCAAAGACTTGCAGTAGTCTCAAGATAGATTCGTTTAAAGTTCTGCTCATGAGCAAAGTCAAAGGTCAGATTTAAAATCTTTTTTGCAAATCCATAACGACGAATAATGGGTAAGAAATACATTTTCTGTATTTCTAGAATACTCTGATCACCCTGTAATGGCGCAATACCTCCGCCACCAAAGACTTGATCCTGCTCATCGATAATGACCCAATAAGCTGCATTTGGCTGCTGATATACTTCATACAGGTTATCCAGGATTGAATCACCGACAGCAAAACCGGATTCTGCTGCAAGTCTGAATTCTACGGAAACTTCACGAATAATCTTGGCAATTTGAGCATTATCTTGAGGTTGTATAGGACGAATAGAATACATAGGTTATGACATAAAAAAGGATGGAAATTTTATAGTCCGAAAACCATAAAAAATCCATCCTTTTTGTTGATTCATTCTTTAATGAAGCGGTATTTCCAGTTTTTTATTATTTTAATTCACTTGAAGATTTACCTAGTTCACGTCGAGCAATAATCAGTTGCTGGATCTGTTGAGTTCCTTCGAAAATATCCAGAATCTTGGAGTCACGTGCCCATTTTTCTAAAAGTTCTGCCTCGTTATAGCCTATAGATGCTGCTAATTCGACACATTTCAAAGTGATTTCATTCGCGATACGACCCGCCTTGGCTTTAGCAATAGAAGCTTCACGGGAATTAGGCTTACGATTATCCGCCATCCACGCAGCTTTTAACATTAATAAACGGGCAGATTCCCATTCGGCTTCCATACGATAAATCTGCGCTGCAATATTCGATGTTTGTAAGTAAGGTGTATGGTACTCAGAATCTAGCTGATCCTTAAAAATTTCCTTGGTTCTCTCTAAAGAAGCTTTAGAGCAACCAATTGCCATCGCTGCAACGAGTGGGCGGGTATTATCAAAAGTTTCCATGACCCCAGCAAAACCCTTGGCCACATCAATTTCAGCATGTCCAAGCAAATTAGCAGCAGGTATACGACAATCAATAAAACTAATTGCAGCCGTATCCGAGGCTTTAATGCCTAGCTTATGTTCCAGACGCTCGATTTTCATGCTGGGTGTGCCTTTGGGTACGACAAAGGATTTAATTGCAGCACGGCCAAGTTTTTTATCTAAAGTCGCCCAGACGACAACCGCATCTGCACGTTCGCCAGAGGTGACAAAGATTTTTTCACCATTGAGGATATAGTCATCACCATCTTTAATGGCAGTGGTACGAATGGCAGCTGAATCCGAACCACAGCCTGGTTCAGTAATCGCCATCGCTGCCCATATACCATGAAAGCGTTGCAACTGTTCGTCATTAGCAACGGCAGCAATGGCTGAATTTCCTAACCCTTGACGCGGCATGGATAAAAGCAGTCCGGTATCACCATAACACATTTCGACAATACTAAGTGCTGTCGACATATTGACGCCATTTTTATTGCTTTCATCGCTATCACCGCGTTTATTGACCGCAGCTCCTGCATTCATGCCTTCGCTGCCTTGGTTCATACCATCGACGACAGAGGCAAGCATATCCAACTCTTTCGGATAAGCATGTTCAGCTTTGTCATACTTGCGTGAAATAGGGCGGAGTACATTCAGGGCAACTTCATGTGCCTGATCAATCAGCAATTTGAATTTTTTAGGATTTTGCAAGTTCATTTATTTTTTTCCTTATTCTTTGCTCAGGCATGAAGGCCAGAATGTACGATTGCTGTTGCTCTTAAGTCCCGATACCAGCGTTCTACCGGATGTTCTTTGGTGAAGCCATGTCCGCCGAGAATCTGTACGCCATCTGTGCCAATTTTCATGGATTTTTCTGCACAGAGCAGACGGGCCAGATAAGCTTCTCGATGAAAGTCTTGACCAGATTCTGCAAGACTGGCGGCATTCAGGATCAGCATTTGCATGGCATCAATTTCAATCGCCATATCTGCAATCATAAAAGCTACACTTTGCCGATGGGAAATTGGTTCACCAAAGGCTGTGCGTTCATTGGCATATTGCACACAGTATTTTTTAACCGCTTCACAGGTACCGACCGCCATGGCACACCACATTAAATTGCCTAGATCAAGAAAAGCGGTGTAATCAAAATCGTCATCTCCCAAGCGTTGTGCCGGTGTGTTATTAAATTTGAGATTCACAGTTTGAGTGGCTTTCAAGCCCATAGCCGGAGATTTTTGTGCAGTAATGGTATTATTGCGTTGCACAATAAATACTTCGGTTTTGCCATTCAGATCTGCACTGACCAGATAGATATCAGCAGTTTCTCCGAGCATCACCAAGGTTTTTTCACCATTAATTAAATAGTGATCTCCATTCGACGTTGCTTGAGTTTTTAACTGATAAGGATTAAAGGCAGCTGTTGCTTCTTGTACTGCGAAGGTAGCTTTAAGATGAGGATCATCGGCAAATGCAGTCAAATACTCAGCCTGAACCTGTTCTGAACTCCAACGGGTAATCGCATTAATCACACTAAAAGTAGAAAGCAGACCAGCGGTCAGACTGAAATCACCTTGAGCCAACTGTTGAGCCATCAGGACATTACTGACGATATTCTGTTCTACAGCTACGCCACCTAGAGTTTCAGGCAGCGCATAAAAATTAAGACCCAGATCAGTTGAATATTGCCAGAGTTCCTTTGGGAAGATTTCATGATGATCTGCATCATGTGCCAAAGGATAAAGGACTTCGCTGGCAAACTGTTGCATTGCCTCGCAGGTCATTTGCTGTTCTTCAGTCAGATTCAGATCAAACAGGGATTTGGACTGATGTGGCAAACGTTGTCTTTGAATTTTCTGACCAGATTTCAGGATTTTCTGAGTCTGGCTGAGTGTTTTAAAACCTGCTTTAGAGCTTTGATAAAGAGATTTTTCTAAAAATTTACGCAGCTTTAATTGGTCGAGTAAATCACTTCCAGCCACTTTGGTCAGGATGGACAAGCCAAATCCTTGTGCTTTGTTCACCATATTGTTCATTCTAATTATCCTACGGGGTGTTATCTTATTTGCCTGATGTTGACATGCAGTTCTAGAAAAAACCATGTCATCAATGACATGAATCATTGTCAATTTATCATTAAAATAAAGAGGGGATTTGAAGAATTAAAATATTGAAACTAAATAGAAAAATAAAATAAGAAAAATTAGGTTTTTATCAAAAATTGACCCGAATGACAAAATCATCCGGGTCTTATATAAGGCTAATAATAACTTAGTCGTTTAGAGATGACGTTTAATCATTGCGCGTACATTAGTTTTCGCATCAATCACCGTCATGAAGGTATAAGCGCCAATGAACTTACGGCTGATAAACATAAATTCTTTAGGCGGTACACTGAAATAACGTGAAGCCATGGATTTAGAAGCTTGCTGCATTACCCGGCTATGAAGCTGGCTTTTTTTCCAGTTATAGCGGTCATGTTCATCCATCACACCTGGAGGCAGGTCTTTATTGTTCATTGGCGAGCTGAAGGCTTCTGTGGCTAACAGGAAGACTTTCGCCATATCCGGTTTGATGCTAGGCGGAATAGAATCAAAGAATTCATAACCGGTCATGGCTTTCACCATCATGTCTGAATCATGATGATAACCGGCCTGGATCAGGTTACGCGCTACATTGAGTAGATGCTGGTCAAATTGACGGATTGCACCGAAGTCGAGAAGCACAATCTTGTCCTGAATATTTTCGCCATCACCTAGACGTACCAGATAATTGCCGAAATTCGGGTCAGTCTGCATCTCCCCCCATTCAAAAATCTCACGTACTGCGATTTCAAGGGAAGCCTCACCCAGTTTATTACGACGTTCCTGTGGTAGAGACAACATTACTGGACTATTGATGGGTACACCACGTTCAAAGGTCATACACAGAACACGGTCAGTACAATAGTTATCGATGATGGTCGGTACGATATATCGTGGATCATTTTGCAGACGTTTACAGAAACGACGGGTCGTATCCGCCTCAATTTTATAATTGACCTCACGATGCATCATCTCACGAACTTCATCGAACCATTGATCAAATTCACGGGTTTGCGGCACCATACGGGTCAATTTGAGCATGTTCTTAAACAGGCTCATATCAGAATCAATAGCCTCAGCTACACCCGGGTACTGGATTTTAAGCACCAGTTCCATGCCATCTGACTTGCGTACAGCACGGTGAACCTGAGCCAAAGAGGCGGTACCTAGGGGCTCATGATCAACCGTCAGATCATCTAGCTTGGAACCTAATTGCTGTTGTAATTGGGCTTTGATCGCCGGCCACGCCAAAGCAACTGTTTTATTATTTAACGTATTTAAGGCTTGAGTGACCTCTTCTGGCAGAAAATGTTCGCCATACAGGGCCATCATCTGGCCAATTTTGACAATTGAACCTTTAAGCTTGCCAATTTCTGCAACCAGATAATCGGCCTGTTCTTTCATGGCTTTTTTGCGTCTTCTTTCTTTTTCTTCTTCACTCGAGAACATAGAACCCGCACTGGATGCTGCCCAGCGCGTACCTGCCAGCAAAGATGCCTTTGCGATCGATAAGCGTCGATCCATTGAGGAAGTTTTCAATTGTTTAAGCTTATCGTTCTGATCTGACATGTAAACTCAATCCTTTTATCAGCATAAAGCGGAATAAATCATTGTAGTGGATATTACCGTGTCTGCACGTATTAAAAAAGTTTAAGCCGCTGAATTCACGGTGAAAATCTCGGCAAGAGCATATCGCTTGCCGTTTTGACCAGTGTAGGGTGAATATTATGACATTTGAAATTGAATTTTTAATTCAGATCGTTGTTGTAACTGTTGTTTATTTGTTTGAATATGTTGATGAATTAGGTTCTGGACTGTTTCATGCATAAAACCCAGCGCATAACCCTTCACAATAATGATGCTTGGCAAACTGAAAAACAGGTACTTGGCATCTTCCAAAGTCGCACTATTAAATACACCTTGCTGCATTAACGTGGTCTGTAAAAATACCTTTTCCTGCTGCACCTGACTGGATAACTGGTCATTCCAGTAGTTCTGGCGCATGGCCATAAGATTGTTGTGCTTATAGCTCATAAGATCTGGGCTCGTTTGGACATCATTGCCGAATTATATGCGGCCATAAAATCAAGTTTCAACCAAAGAACTGTGACATCTTTTTAAGCGAGAAAAATATAGGATTTTATCAAGGACTCAGTTAGTATCAGGCAATAATTTAAACAAGATTCATTATTCAATATTGATTGGAAACAAGCCAGTTTTGGTGAAGGGGATACTATGCGTTTTGCATGTTTATTAATGGCAGGTTGTTTGGGGACGATGGCATTACAGGTTCAGGCGGCTACAGGTTATTCTCAGGAATATACCCAGTGTATGAACTTTAGTTATGGCAATACAGCTAAGCTACAAAAATGTGTGAAAAAAGAATTAAAAGCACAGAATAAACGTCTGAAGAAAAACTATAAGACTTATCTGAAATTGAATGCTGGCTATCGTAATAATATTCGTGATCAGCATACAGTGTGGCAACGTAAACTATCACAGCAATGCAAGCTGACTATGAATACCCAATATGCCCAGATTAAACAGGGTCAATGTGTGCTGGAGATGGTAAAAGATCAGGCGAAGTTGTATCAATCGCGTTCTTATCGTGCCGGTGCTTAAACTGATTTTAAGTTAATAAGTCCTTCCGGAAATACCGATAAATCTCAAAAAGCAGGATTCTAATCTACCTGAAATTCAGAAGATCTGTCATTGATAAACCATGGAGAATTCGGGTTTTTCATGGTTTTGGCATTATAAAAGACCTCAAAACAAGGTATCATAAGGCGTTTTAAAAAATGACCTTGGAGACGCCTTAAGTGGATCGACCGACTATTAGCCCTGAACATTTGCAGGAAGCCGCTGAAAATTTAACTACCATTCGTGATTTTATTCGTTTTGGGGTTACAGCATTACGTCAATACGATGCGCACTTAGGTCAAGGTACAGAAGATTATTTTGCTGAAAGTTCAGCGCTCGTTCTACAAACCTTGTCACTGGACTGGAATGCAGATCCTGAAATTCTGGACTCTAAATTATTGCCAAGCGAAGTGGCTGAGTTCTTGAGCTTGCTAGAACGCCGCATTAATGAACGTGTTCCAACCTCTTATTTATTGAATCTAGCCTATTTCTTCGGCAAGCCATTCTATGTCGATGAGCGTGTTCTGATTCCACGTTCGCCAATCGTTGAGCTGATTGAAAACCGCTTTGCTCCTTATTGCCTGACTGAAAATGGTGAAATGGGCGCGGCAGTAAATAACCTGCCAGAAAACCCGAATCCAAAAACTCCACAACGCATTCTGGATATGTGTACTGGTTCTGGCTGTATCGCGATTGCATTGGCCTATGCTTTCCCGGATTCAGAAGTGGATGCAACCGATATTTCTAAAGAAGCTTTGGAAGTGGCGCAGATTAACTGTGAACATCACAGTAAGCAGTACCAAGTAGCGTTACTTGAATCTGATCTGTTCGCTAAAATTCCAGCTGAAAACCAATATGATCTAATCGTATCTAATCCTCCATATGTCGATGCAGAGGATATGGCTGATCTTCCTGATGAATTCCATCATGAGCCAGAGCTGGCATTGGCTGCTGGTCAAGACGGTCTGGATCTAGTTCGCAAGATGCTGGCTCAAGCAGCTGATTATCTGACTGAAGATGGTTTGATCGTGATTGAAGTGGGTAATTCTGAATGGGCGATGAAGCAAAACTTCAATACCGTTGATTTCCACTGGTTACAGTTCCAACGTGGTGGTTCAGGTATTTTTGCACTGACTGCAGCCCAATGCCGTCAATATCGTGATTTATTCATTCAATCTGTTAATTCATAAGGAGTCGTTGACATGGCAGGTAATAGTATAGGGCAACTCTTCCGTGTAACGACTTGTGGTGAATCTCATGGTGTTGGCTTAATGGCCATTATTGATGGGGTTCCACCAGGGATTAAACTGTCTGAAGCCGATTTGCAAAAGGATCTGGACCGTCGTAAGCCGGGTACATCGAAATTTGCAACACAGCGTAAAGAACCAGATGAAGTTGAAATTATTTCAGGTGTGTTTGAGGGTAAAACCACCGGAACTTCAATCGGTCTTTTAATCCGCAATACGGATCAGAAATCGAAAGATTATGGCAATATCGCGCAAACTTTCCGCCCGGGTCATGCAGATTATACCTATACCCAGAAGTATGGTTTCCGTGATTATCGTGGTGGTGGGCGTTCAAGTGCGCGAGAAACTGCGATGCGTGTTGCAGCGGGCGCGATTGCCAAGAAATTCCTGTTTGAAAAATTCGGTATTGAAATCCGTGGTCATGTGACTCAGATCGGTACTGAAAAAGCAGAAAAACTGGACTGGAATGAAGTTCCAAATAACCCGTTCTTCTGTGGTGATGTTGATGCGGTGCCGCGCTTTGAAGCATTGGTAACTTCATTACGTGAGCAAGGCACAAGCTGTGGCGCACGCCTTGAGATCATTGCTTCTAAAGTGCCAGTGGGTTGGGGTGAACCAGTATTTGATCGTTTAGATGCGGATATTGCCCATGCCATGATGTCAATCAATGCCGTGAAAGGCGTGGAAATTGGTGATGGGTTTAGTGTCGCTGAGCAGTTCGGTCATGAAACCCGTGATGAACTCACAACAGATGGCTTCCTGGCGAACCATGCTGGCGGTATCTTGGGTGGTATTTCTAGCGGTCAGGATATTCGTGTTTCGATTGCGTTGAAACCAACGGCTTCCATCACAACTCCGGGTAAAACCATTACCATTAATCGTGAAGATACGGATGTCCTGACCAAAGGCCGTCATGATCCTTGCGTGGGTGTACGTGCAACCCCAATTGCTGAAGCGATGCTAGCAATTGTTTTGATGGATCACTTCATGCGCCATCGTGCACAAAATGCCGATGTCGTTGCGCCGTTTGAGCCAATTGAACCTAAATAATTTGCTTTATAGAAGCAAATGAAATTAAAGTCAGGCTTCGGTCTGGCTTTTTTATATTTATAAAATGAAAAATAACAATATTCGTTTAGCCCAAGCTACGGACATTCAAAGCATTGTTAAGTTGATCAATACAGCTTATCGATCTAATTTGGGCTGGACGCATGAACATGACATTGTTTCAGGTAATCGAATTAATGAGGCTCAGTTAAGTGAGCTTTTAGCACGGCCTGATGTTGAACTTTATGTCTTGGAAAATAATGATCAACTGGTGGGTTGTATTGGTTTGACACACTTCCCAGATTGTTTTGAAATCGGCAGTTTTGCTATTGACCCAGTCCGGCAAAATTCAGGTTATGGCCGAATATTGTTAGATTTCGCTGAGCAATACTCCAGAGAAAAAATACCTTTCAAAAAACTTAGAATGTCTGTTCTTAATGTTCGCATTGAATTAATCGCGTATTATGAGCGTCGTGGTTATCACCAAACCGGCAAAACAGAGAGTTACCCACTGGATGCAGATGTTGGACAGCCTTTAGTAGATTTAAATCTGGTGATTTTAGAAAAGAGTCTCGAAAAGATTGATGAAGTTATTTGAATCTATTTTTGATTCTAAGTGTGTTTAATAAGAATAATGACAGGATATATGAATGGAAGTATGGTTAAGTGCTGAATTAAGTAGGGAAGTGTTAACAGAAGATCATCTTGATCTCGAAAATAAAGCACGTAACGCAGTAGAAAATGCCTTAAATGCTCAACTACAAAATAAGTCGTATGATATTCCGATAGATAAATGGAAGTGCATTGAAATTATAATGGGAAATGATAGTTTTGATGAACGTATTTTTTATTCATTTAAACGTAGAAATATGGATTTCCGTTTAAGGATTGATCCAACAACTTTTAAGGCAACAGATGATTTAGGCCGTGAGAGACTCATTTTTAGGATGCTCTTAAGAAGCCTAGATTTGTTAAAAGTTAAGTTTGAAAAATTCCGTCCGAAGCTTGATGCAAAGGTTTATGAGGAGCTTGAAAGACTAAAAAATGATGCACTAAATGTTGCAAAAGATGAAAGTTGGATTTAAAGCGTATTTTAATTAAAGCCAGCGAGAGTGTTTTTTATTTATTATCCATTGAATTTTCCACTATTTTTATCCTGAAACGAGTCGGTTGTTGTATCCTTGCTCATTGACAGGCAATTGAATAGGATGCGATTGCCGCAAAACCCATATCATGAGTTGTTCAATGTTTCAGACTATCTTCACTGTACTGTTTCCGCTTATTGGCCTGATTACTTTGGGCTATGTATTAAAACAAAGGAAATGGCTGGAAGATAGTTTCTGGCGTGGGGCAGAAAAACTTAATTATTTTGTCCTGTTTCCAGTCATGCTATTTTTAAATCTGGCCGTAGCCAAGATTGAAATGGCAGTCATTAAAGATGTGGTTCTGGTGGTCTTTAGCCTTATGGCGGTGGTCAGTATTGCTCTATATGTGCTGCGCAAGATTTATCAGATTGGCTATGCACGTTTTGGGGTCTATGTGCAGGCACTCCTGCGTTTTAATACCTATATCGGACTTGCAGCAGTGAATGCTTTATTTCATCAGCAGGGCATGACCATTTTCGCCGTAGTGATGGTGTTATGTATTCCACTGGTCAATATCTTATCTGTACTGGCATTTACTCGTAGTTCAGATATGCAGATCTTCAAAATTCTGGTTGATCTGTTAAAGAATCCTTTAATTCTAGGTTCTCTTGTGGGTGGTATATTTAACCTCTCAGGCTTATCGCTTTGGGCCGGGTTTGAATTATTCCTAAAACAGATTGCCTTATGCAGTTTGCCGCTTGGCTTGATGTGTGTGGGGGCTGCCTTACAGTTCCAAGGCTTCCAGCGAGATATCTTCCCATTAGGTCTGGCGACTTTTGGACGTTTATTAGGAATGCCACTTGCTGCTTTCTTTGTCTGCCAATTATTTGATATTGATCCTTTAACCACCCAGGTACTGGTGTTGTTTTTTGCTTTACCTACTGCTTCAGCTTCCTATGTACTGACGCGTGTCTATGGCGGAGATAGCCAGTTCATGGCCAGTATTATCAGTATGCAAACGGTAGTCGCGGCTGGATCTCTCATGTTGATTCTTTCCTGGTTAATTTAATTTTAGTACCTAAAAGTCGGTCATATATTAAAGTCTAATATTAAATCAATCCTATAAATAGCCTAAGCAATTATTAACATTATTGCTTTTCTTAAATGCCTTGCATTGCAGCATGACGTAGGAAAATGAGGCAAAAAACCAAATTAAAATCTTAAAATTCGTTTGAAATAGATAGTGTTATTTCTTCTAAATTTATTGAAAGTATCGTTACCACTTAAATCACGTGAATTAACATAAATAAAAAACTGTAGTCTCCGATAAGATGGTATATAAATTGCTCAGGATAATAAAAATATTATTGCAGGAGAGAAATGCTACTGCATTCGCCGAAGGAGCAAGGTCCCAGGAAACTCTCAGGCAAAAGGACTGCAATAATATATTAAACTCTGGAGAGAAGTGTTGAATCACTCACCGAAGGGGGAAGGTTGCTGCATACAGCTATGATGCAGTCACCGAAGCTCTCAGGTACACATGACAGATGGGAAAGACATCACATATTGAGGAGAGGTGTCTATGCGTCATGTTATTGTGGTGGGGGCAGGCATTACCGGTGTAACAACAGCTTATGAGCTCGCCTTACTCGGTTATCAGGTCACGGTGGTTGACCGTCATCTTTATCCCGCGATGGAAACATCCTTTGCTAATGGCGGGCAACTTTCTGCCTGTAATGCAGAAGTCTGGAATCAAAAAGCCACTGTGTTGAAAGGCATCAAATGGATGTCACAAAAAACCGCACCGCTATTGCTTAATCCTTCTTTTAGTCTGCATAAATATAGCTGGCTGATGGAATTTCTAGGTCATATTAAAAACTATGAAACCAATACCCGGGAAACGGTAAAAATCGCATTACTGGCCAGAAAACGTCTGTTTGAAATTGCCGAAATTGAGCAGATTGATTTTGATCTGGAAAAGCGCGGAATTCTACATTTCTACCATAATAAAGCTGATTATGATGTCGCAATTAAGGTCAATGATCTGTTGTGTAGTGGTGGTCTGGAACGTAATGCCATCAGCAATGAAGAAATCAAGCAGATTGAACCTGCATTAACTGGAGATTATTATGCCGGGTTTTATTGCCAGAGTGATGCGACTGGAGATATTCATAAATTCAGTACTGGACTGGCAAATGCCTGTATGAAAAAAGGGGTGAACTTCGAATTTGGTCAAAATGTATTTGCGGTCGATCACCAAGCACAGCATATTACGGTTAAATGCAGACCAAGCCCTGAAAATGTGCATGCCAATGCTGAAGATGTGCTCGAGATTCAGGCGGATGCCATTGTGGTATGTGCAGGCGTAAGCAGTTATCAGTTGGCAGATCTGTTGGGTGAGCGGGTGAATGTCTATCCGGTGAAAGGCTATTCAATTACGGTACAGCTCAATGATGAGCAAAGTCAGCAAAATGCTCCTTGGGTCAGTCTGCTAGATGAGAGCGCCAAGATTGTCTTGTCACGTTTAGGTAAAGACCGCTTACGTGTTGCAGGAACCGCGGAATTTAATGGTTATAATCGGGATATTCGTGTTGACCGGATTCAGCCTTTAATTGACTGGACACAACGCAATTTCGATCTGTGTACTGAACATGTGGTTCCATGGGCAGGTCTGCGTCCCATGATGCCGAACATGATGCCAGTGGTGCGCCGTGGTAGACAGGAACGTGTCTTTTATAACACCGGCCATGGACATTTAGGCTGGACACTATCAGCAGCAACCGCAGCGATGATCAGTCAGGAAATAGCTCAGCATTACCCGGTCTAAGTAAAAAGCCCGCTTGCAGGCTATTTTAAAAGATCAAAAATAATTGTTTATTTATTAGGCTCCTCCTACCTGAGGAAGAAGGTTAGGGGGAAGGGAATCTTTATAAAAACTTCTCCTATAAGGAGAGGGAATTCCTAGTTTAAATTTTTAAATATATATTTAGGATATTGATAGATAAAAATAAAAGTCGGCTGTTTAATCATATAAACGATAAATACCACTAAAGCGCTCACAGCCTTTTTGTTCAGTACTGACCGTCAAGATTGCCTTGCTATAGTTAAAGGTATATTTGCAGTCATGCTCATTATCCGTAATCTGGCTTTTAGTTTCCGTCGTGGTATAGGCCAAAAAAGGAATGGTCTGGGTTTCTGCACGATTATTCGGATTGCGGTAGGCGATCCCTTCAATCTTGATGCGATCTTTCGTCAGCTGATGAATCTTAAGATGAATCGGCTGCTTGGCCATTTGTCCCTGTTCAAACTTCAGATAGTGCTGAGTCAGGCTCTGATTTAGGGAAATATAAATATTGAGGTCATCCAGACGCTGGTCAAATTGCTGTTTAAAGCAGTCCAGCGTCTTACATTGCTGTAAGCGTGTACTCCATAGCTGCTGAGTATCTTGTAATAAGCGAACAGGCGCATCTGTAATCAGAAAAGCGGTAAAATATTGATCTGTCAGTTTTTCACGCGGTTCATCAAGAGAGGCTGAGCAGATCTTTTTCATGGCTGCGTTATTGTTATGATGACTGTTACAGTCCAGCGATTCAGCATGAATGCTGCTAGCAAAAAGGCCTGTCCCGAGTAAAAGTCCCATTATTTTCATCATATTTATATCAGTTTTCAGTAGCATGATCGCTTATACTTTCACTGTGTTACGCTAGGTCTAACTATAGCGAAATAGAAACGTCGTGTACAAGATTTCAATCAGTTATTTCTAAAGGATATAAAAGTGATTGCACAAATTCGTATTGGTCAGGGACTGGATGTACATGCATTTGAAGAAGGTGATTTTGTCACTCTGGCAGGTATTCAGATTCCACATACGCATGGCTTGAAAGCACACTCTGATGGTGATGTGGTTTTACATGCACTTTGTGATGCTTTGCTAGGTGCCTTGGCGCTAGGCGATATTGGCCAGCATTTTCCAGATACCGATCCGCAGTTTAAAGGTGCAGACAGCAAGGTTTTATTAAAGCATGTCTATCAGCTAATTTTGGATCGTGGTTATCGCCTGAATAACGCTGACATCACTGTAGCTTGTGAACGTCCAAAGCTGGCTAAACATAACCTGGAAATGCGTCAGAGCATTGCCGATGTACTGGATGTGGATGTGACTCAAATCAGTATTAAAGCCACAACCACTGAAAAATTAGGATTTACTGGTCGTCAGGAAGGTATTCTGTCTATGGCAACTGTTCTGATCAGTCATTACAAATAACATCAACCGAAGTTATTAGGATGAATCAGGGATAATTCCAGTTCCTGTGTTGCTTTACGGCCTTGCAGCTGTAGGGCAACCGCATGAATTAAACCGGTCCAGGTTTCATTCGGTTCCCAGAGCTGATGCAGATATTCCTGTGCAGTCGGCATGTCCATATTCATATAGTATTGACGATATAAATACATCAGGCAGCTGACATGATAATTCTGCGTACAATGTACCCAGACCATTTGTTCTTTGACCAGATGATCAATCAGATCCAGTACCAGCAGGCATTGGCTATCCGAAGGGGTTTCCCAGGAGATCGGCAACTGGATATAGTTCAGGCCAAGATCAAGACAAATTTTATCTTCATGTAACAGATGATGATCGCTATCTGTTAATGCCACATTGATTACGGTGGATACGCCGTATTCTTTAATCAACCTCAGTTGTTCAGTTGTCGGCTGACCAGAGCTGAACAGATGGTCATGGATGAACTGAAAATTTTCAATTTGACTTAATGCAGTTTCAATTTCATTCATCAGATAAAATTTTCCTTGTTCAGAAATGAAAACGCCATCTTGTCGATGGCGTTTGTCAGTTCGTTTAACGATTAGGTAAAACGTCCTTCAATGCCTCATGCATGTCAAGCAACACTTTTTCTGTGGTCTCCCAATCGATACAGCCATCAGTCACTGATTTTCCATATTCCAGATCACAAAGATTGGCAGGAATATCCTGACGGCCACCTTTCAGGTGACTTTCTACCATAATACCAACAATTGACTTGTTTCCATCAAGAATTTGTTCAGTAATATTTTTTAAGACAAGCGGTTGTAAGTACGGGTCTTTATTTGAGTTTGCGTGGCTGGCATCAATCATGATCTTGCCGCTGACTTTGGCTTTCGCAAGCGCTGCCTCAGCATCTGCAACTGAACCTGCATCGTAGTTAGGTTTGCCATTACCGCCACGTAGAACCACGTGTGCATATGGATTCCCTGAAGTACGAATCACCGCAACCTGACCTTGGTCATTTAGACCCAGGAAGCTGTGACCATGTTTAACAGATTGCATTGCATTGGTCGCAACAGTTAAGCCGCCGTCTGTACCATTTTTGAAGCCGACTGGTGAAGACAGGCCAGAAGACATTTCACGGTGAGTTTGGCTCTCGGTAGTACGTGCACCGATCGCTGACCATGAAATTAAATCCTGATAGTACTGTGGAGAGTTTGGATCCAGTGCTTCTGTTGCACATGGCAGGCCAAGTTCATTCAGCTCCAGTAACAGTTTACGACCGATACGCAGACCTTTCTCAATATTGAAAGAGTCATTCATATCAGGGTCATTGATCAGACCTTTCCAGCCTACAGTTGTACGCGGTTTTTCAAAATAAACACGCATTACGATATACAGGCTATCTTTTACTTTTTCGCTTAAAGCTTTTAAACGTTCAGCATATTCATGCGCAGCCGCTGGATCATGAATTGAACATGGACCAATCACTACAAAAATACGCTTATCCTTGCCATCCAGGATATTACGAATCGTTTCACGACCATGCAGTACGGTTTGATAAGCAGTTTCAGTCAAAGGTAACTCTGCTTTCAACTGAGCAGGTGTTACCAAAGGAATCATGCTTTGGATATTCACGTCATCAATATCTGATGCTGAAATAGGTTTTGACTGTAGTGTATTCATTGCCGTCACTGGTTTGATCATACAAAAGGTTGTTTAATAGCCTGAATATAACATGAATGATGCGTCACTTTGTTATAAAAAAGATGAATACTTCTTTGAAAAAAAAGTGATGAATCCATGATTTAGTTTAAACAGCAGGAGCTTTTTCTGCTGTTGTTATCAATTCAGGTTGGGCGGATTGTACCGGTTTTGACTTGACTGGATTCACAATGAAATTCACGCCAAGACAGAACAGGGTAATCCCAAGAATTTTACGGATAATTTTCTCTGGCATACGTGAACTGATCAACGTACCAATCACAATCGCTGGAATAGAACCGCAAAGTAACCAGCCTAATAAAGTAAAGTCTACATTACCTGCGCTCATATGGCCCAGACCTGCGACTAAAGTTAGAAGTACGGCATGTACCACATCCGAACCGATAATGCGGATCATCGGCAGGTTCGGGAACATCAGGATCAAGGCCATAATACCGAAAGCACCGGCACCGACAGATGACAGGGTCACAAACACGCCCAGTACAATCCCCATAATCACGATCAAGACACGTTTATTGCTAGATTTAAAGTCAACTTTGTCTAGATCCTGAGTCATATCAGGCAGTTCTTGTTTGCGGTATTTATTAAAGAATTTTTCAATAGAATTGCGGAATACAATAGATGCACCAGTAAGGGTCAGCATAAAGCCCAATACCATGGTCAGCGTTGCTTTATAATGTGTCGATTGACTGAGATAATTCTCTAGTACCCAGTGGGTCACAAATGAGGCAGGGATACTGCCGATCGCCAGCCAGATCACAATAGGCCAGACAATATTCATTTTCTTGGCATGAACCAGTGAACCACAGAATTTAGAAATTGCGGCATAAAGAAGGTCTGTACCAATCGCGATATGCGGTTCAACCCGAAGCAGTGTAATCAGGATTGGGGTCATCAACGAACCGCCACCGACACCGGTAATCCCAACACAGAAACCAACCAATACACCTGCTAAAATAAATTCAATCGGACCAAACATGCATATATGCCAAAATCAAAAAACGAGCATATCTTATGACTTTTAAATATAAGTCGTTGTCTTGATTATTGATTTGCTTATTCTAAAAAGAGATAAAGACTATAAAATTTAAAGTAATTCATCCTGATTTATATTTTAATTTGAATCATCTAGCATACCTTTCTATTGCTAAGTATGAAAATTGATAAAGCTTCTGCAAAATGCCTTTTTATTTATTTGTTTAAAGATCAGCCGCTTTAAATTTATTTTAATTTTTAAGCTGGGCTAAGGCGCGCGCATTGTCCAGATTCCAGTAGTTTAATTATTTGAGGTAGCCAAGATTTGTGAGTTCAACACTTAGGCATGCTCAAATCATGCTTTATGATAGAATCTGAACGGAATTAATTTGTCTCATTTGAGGAAATACACTTGCAGAATCGGAAACTTAAAATCGGAATCGTGGTGGGAGAGGTATCGGGAGATACGCTTGGTGCGAAGCTCATCCGTAGTTTTCGAGAGCAGGGTATTGATGCAGAATTTGAAGGGATTGGTGGGCCGCAAATGCTGGCTGAAGGCTTCAAGAGCTACTATCCAATGGATATTCTCTCGGTCATGGGCATTGTTGAAGTCCTGAAAGATATTAAAAAACTGTTTGCGGTTCGTGATGGTCTGGTCGAGACCTGGACGAAAGATCCAGTCGATGTTTTCATTGGAATTGATGCGCCTGATTTTAATTTGCGTCTTTCCAAAACCCTGAAGCAAAAACAGTTACCGATTAAGACCGTGCAATATGTCAGTCCTTCGGTCTGGGCATGGCGTCAAGGCCGGGTACATGGTATCAAAGCCAGTATTGACCTGGTGCTGTGCCTGTTTCCATTTGAAAAAGCATTTTTCAAGAAATGGGATGTTCCGGCTGCCTTTGTCGGTCATCCATTGGCAAGCCAGTTACCCCTCAACAATGATCTGGCTGAAGCACAGGCAGAACTGGGTTTAGATCCTGCACAAAAATATATTGCACTGCTGCCAGGGAGCCGCCGTGGGGAAATTGAACGTTTAGGACCATTGGTACTGGATGCAGCCAAAATTCTGCATCAGAAATACCCGGATTATACGTTTCTGATTCCCGCCATTAATGAGATGCGCAAACAGCAGATTGAAAACTTGCTGGCACAATATCCGGACAGTTTAAAAGCGCATATCCGCCTGATGGAAAATACCAGTAGCGAGTCAAAAATTGGCCGCCAAGTCATGAATGCTTCCAATATTATTGCCTTAGCTTCAGGTACTGCGACACTGGAAGCCATGTTATTGCATCGTCCGATGGTGACCTTTTATAAATTGCACTGGCTGACTTATCAGATTGCCAAATTGCTGGTCAAAATTCCTTATTTCTCATTGCCAAATATCATTGCTGGTAAAAAAGTCATTCAAGAATTAATCCAGTCAGAAGCGACGCCTGAAAACCTGGCTGCTGAAATTGAAAAATTGATGGATATTGAAGCAGCTCAAATTCAGGTGATGCAGCATCTCACCATGCACAAGCAGCTGCTTTCCGGCAACAGTGAAGATCCTGTCAAAGCGGTACTAGCCTTAGTCCAATAAAGGCGTCTTGCTTTTTTGACAGGCAATACGGTATCGGGTCGGGGTTTGTTCAAACTGTTTTTTAAAGCTTTGACTAAACGCCGTTTCCGAAGAATAGCCTACCAGATAGGCGATCTGCTGGATGCTAAATCCGCTATTTCTGAGATATTGTGCTGCCAGTCGAAGTCGATGCTGTTGCAGATAAGCCAATGGCGGCTCACCAACAATCTGGGTAAAGAGCTGGGCAAATTTTGAACGCGACATATGGCATTGCTCAGCCAGACTTTCAACGGTCCAAGGCTGTTCGGGTTTTCCATGAATTGCCGCCAATGCATTGGACAGTTCAGGATGCGAAAGAGCATTCAGCCAGCTCGAAGCATTTTCCAGATTCAAAATATAATCTCGTACGCATTCAATCAGTAAAATACTGACCAGATGATCCAGAATTTTGTCTCGTCCCGGACGAAGTTGCTGGGTTTCCAATGCCAGAAATTGCAAACCAACTTGTAACCATTCTGGTGCTGTATCTCCCAGAATATGCTGGATGTGCAGATATTTAGGTAAAGCACTCAATAGCGGTTTCGCCATCTGGATATCCAGATTGGAACGAATCGCCAAAATAAAACTACGTTCTGCTGAATGGGTGATATTGAGATCCACACATTGCTGTGCATGAGTCTGAAAATAAGAATTGATCGAATGATGTTCAGAAAAATCCGCATTACCGGGACTAGAAATCCGATGGGCAGAACCAGCAGGCAATAACACCAGATCACCTTGTTGCAGCTCAAGCAGATCGCCATCTTTGAATATTAATCGCGCTTGACCCTGTAATAATACATAAGCCAGCATGGACGGTTCATACTGATAATCAAACCCGCCTGGATGAAACACATTGAGGTAGAGATATTCGGATTTTTCCAGATGAATATCATCAAAAATTTTACTTAAAGCATCCATGCCTGACTCTATTCTTTTGTTTTAATTCATTTAATTAAATTTAAATAGCCCAGTCTTGTGATTTAAGGCCAAGACTTGGCCTATTGCGCCAAAGACGCTGACATAGTTTTTCTGGACGTTTAATACTGTTCGCTAATGCTGAAATATTCAACTATATGTGCAGAGTAACATAAAAAGGAGGGTCGCAATGAATGCCCCTGCACAAATTAGCAAAGCTCAGTTCACGCAGGATGCGTCAGCACTGAAAGGTTTACAACTGGATAAAAAACGTTTTGGCTGGCTGCTGAGTCCCGGTTTGCCTGTGATCGGTATGGGAATTCTGGCTGGCTATCATTTTGGTCCCAAAGCCACTAAAAAAGTCTTTGCGATGGGTGGGCCTTTATTATTGCATGTGATTATCCCAACATTAGATGCTTTAATTGGTGATGATGCCAATAATCCAAATGATGAGCAGATTCAGGCATTGGTCAAAGATCCTTATTATGACCGGATCGTGAAGGTGTTTATTCCTTTGCAAATGGCTGCCAATGCTTTTGCAGGCTATGTCGTATCCCGTCCAAATGTTTCTCTGGTCGATCAGGTTCTACTTGGCGTTTCTATGGGGGCGATCAATGGAATCGGTGTGAATACTGCACATGAGCTGAGCCATCGCCCTCAGAAAAAAGACCATTACTGGTCGCATGCCAGCCTGATGCCACTGGCCTATAATCATTTCCGGATTGAGCATCCTTATGGACATCATAAACGGGTGGCGACGCCAGAAGACCCGGCATCTTCGAAAATGGGAGAATCCTTTTACCGTTTCTGGCCACGTACTGTATTGGGTGGCTTGAAATCAGCAATTCAGATAGAAAAAAGACGTTTGGAACGTAAAGGCTTAAAATTTTTTAGTCTGGAAAATGAGTTATTTCATGGCTGGGCGATGAGCGCAGGTTACCATGCCTTAATGCTGAAAACGTATGGCAAGAAAATCATTCCTTATACGCTGACCCAAGCCTTTTACGGCATCAGCCTGTTTGAGATCGTGAATTATATCGAACACTATGGATTGAAACGCGGGCAAAAAGCAGATGGTACCTATGAGCGAACCTTGCCCGAACATAGCTGGAACAATAACAACATCGTGACCAACCTGTTCCTGTACCAGTTACAACGCCATTCGGATCATCATGCCTATCCAAGCCGACCATTTCAGGCATTGCGACATTTTGATGAAGCACCAGAATTACCAAGTGGTTATGCCACCATGCTGATACCGGCACTGATTCCACCATTGTGGTACAAGATGATGGATCAACGTGTGTATCAACATTATCAAGGCGATCTGGCTAAAGCGAATATTCTGCCTTCGAAACGTGCCAAGCTGCTTAAGAAATTTGGTCTAAAAGACACTGCGGCTTGATGATGTAAACAAATAAAAAATGCGCCATTCGAGGCGCATTTTTTATTGATTTTTATTTAGAACCAGTCACTTTGCATATTTAGACAGGTGTCATCGAAGTTCATCAGTAATTTAGCCTGATGTTCAATTTCAGGCAGTTCCCAATGAATAAAATATTGAGCTGCCTGAATTTTACCCGCCAGAAAGGCTTGATCTTCCTGTTGAGAAGATGTGCCAAATTTAAGTTGAGCCTGATTGGCCATTTCCAGCCACAGCCACGCAATAATAGTTTTGCCCATCATATCCAGATATAGGCCAGAATTGGCCAAAGTTTCACTAACTTTGCCTTGATGCAGAGCCTGACCTAAAACCTGTGTGGTTTTTTGCACAGTGACAAGATGCTGTTTATAGACATCTGCCAGTTCTGTTAACTTGCTATCCTGAATCTCAGACAAGGTTTTCTGGATGCGTTGCATGAGCAGGGTCAGGCCTTTGCCATTGTGCTGCCAGAGTTTACGACCTAGTAGATCCAGAGACTGAATCCCATAAGTGCCTTCATGAATCGGATTAAGGCGGTTATCCCGATAGCATTGCTCAACCGGATATTCACGCGTATAGCCCGCACCACCCAAGACCTGGATCGCCAGATCATTGGCTTTAGGACCATAGGCAGAAGGGAAGGACTTGACCACTGGTGTAATGAGATCCAGCAAAATGGTACTCTCTTCATCTTGTGCAGCCTGATGTTCATCAATTAAACGAGCTGCAAATAAGCACAGCGCTAAAGCACCTTCAACATAAGATTTTTGTGCCAATAACATGCGTTTGACATCAGTATGCTCAATGATATTCACGGGCTTGGCGTCAGGTGTTTTTTCATGAACCGGACGACCTTGAGGACGGTTTTTAGCATAGTCCAGAGACTCCAGATAACCACGATAACCGATCATGGCTGCACCCAGACCGACACCAACGCGCGCTTCATTCATCATCTTGAACATGTATTTTAAGCCATGCCCCGCTTCACCAATTAAATAGCCTAAGCAATTATCATTTTCTCCAAAGCTTAGCACTGTTGATGTGGTGCCACGATAACCCATTTTATGTAAAAGGCCAGCTAATTGTACATCATTGGATTCACCTATAGTTCCATCTGTATTGGTTTTGAATTTCGGCACGATGAATAGGGAAATACCTTTTACCCCTTGCGGAGCATCTTGGATACGAGCCAAAACTAGATGTACAATATTTTCAGTAATGTCCTGATCACCACCAGAAATAAACATTTTCTGGCCTTTAATTTTATAGCTTCCATCTGACTGAGGAATCGCTTTAGTGGTCAGATCTCCCAAAGAGGAACCTACATTCGGCTCGGTCATCGCCATAGTCCCGGCAAAGCGGCCACTAAGCATATGCGGCAAGAACATTTGTTTTTGTTCTGGAGAGGCAAAGGCTTGAATCAGATTTGCTGCAGCGGCTGTCAGAAAAGAGTAGGCAACAGTCGAAGGATTGGCCGACATGAAATAGGCATTGCAGGCCATATTCACCAAAGTCGGCAATTGCATGCCGCCGTCTGCGTAATCATGCTGGGCGCAGAGTAGACCAGCATCAGCAAATTGTTGCCATGCTATTTTTACTTCATCAATGGTCTTCACCTGTTTGCCATCAAAGCTCGGTTCGTGGTGATCAGCCTTGGCATTATGCGGCGCAAAATAATCGGTCGCGATGCCTTTTGCCGTTTCCAGAATACTATCAAAGGTATTTTTGTCATGATCCTGATAGCGTTCCAGTTCAGTTAAGGCTTCGAGTTTGAAAACATCATAAAGCAGAAAATTGAGGTTTTTATCATTAATCAGCTGAGTCACGGTACGGTCCTGAATGTGCAATCCTTGAGATAGCATCAAGACTAACAGTTGCATTTATCAAGGAGGATTGTCAATAATGACATGAAACGGGTGAAAAGCGACAAACAGAACAATATGCAACAGGTAGTGATTTTAGGCTTTGATGGTGCTTTGGCTTCAGCAATTACAGGTGTCGTCGACTTATTCGCCATGGCTGGCGTCAGCTGGAATCGGATTCAGCTGCAAAATGTGCAACGCCTGTTTAAAGTCAGGATCGCCAGTCCAGATGGACAACCAATTCGTTGTATTAACGGCCTGGAATTACCAGCTCATTGTTCATATCAAGAAATTCAAACAGCAAATATTCTGGTAGTGCCGACCATCGCCGCGCCTCTTCAAGAGGTACTGGATGAAAACCCAGGCCTGATTCAGTTTTTAACTTTCGCTCATGCACAATCCATCTTAATCGCTGGAAATTGCACCGGGAATTTCTTTCTGGCAGAAGCGGGTATTTTAGATGATCGTGTAGCGACCACACATTGGGGTTTTCAGGACATGTTTCGTGCACGTTATCCTCAGGTCAAACTCAATGCCGATCTGATGATTAGCCGGGATCAGAATATTTACTGTGCAGGTGGAGGCTTAGCCTGGTTTGACTTAGGCTTGCATCTGATCGAACGTTTCTATGGTTTTGAAGTTGCCATGCAATCTGCTAAATCCTTTGTGATTGATTATCGACGCGATAGCCAACTCTCCTATTCATTAATGAAGATTGGACAACCACATCATGATGAACTGGTGCAAAAAGTTCAGGACTGGTTAGAGCAGCATTTTCATGAAGAGTTTACTTTGAATGCGCTGGCAGAAGGTTTTAATGTCACCACTCGTACTTTAATCCGGCATTTTAAACAAGCGCTAAATATTGCACCGAACCAGTATCTGCAAGCCATTCGTATTGAAGCGGCCCGCAAACGGCTTGAAGAAACCGATCAGGCAATAGATCTGATTATGCAAAATGTCGGTTATCAGGATCCAAGTTCATTTCGGCGTTTATTTTATAGAAAAACAGGACTTACGCCGCTAGAATATCGCCGTCGTTTTAGCCGACGTTTCTAGATTTTGATAAAAAGAGAGATTCGAAAATCTCTCTTGGCATACATATTAGCTAAAGATATCTTTACGTAAATAATGCGTATAAATGGTTGATGCGATGCTTTGCAGGAAGCCGGTGAACATAATCCAGTAAATGAAAATTTCACGTTCTAACTATTTTAGTCCGAAACCTTCAAATCCGATGATGATCAAGAAGGCTGAACTAATCCCCAAAAATAAAATGTTATAGGATAATGACTTCTGCTTTAATAAAATCATTGTTCCTCTTTCGTCTTTGTCTTCTTGTGAGCATTCAAAGCGTATTTTATATATTTCACAGCAGATCACAGCAACCACAATACTTAAAATACTAGCCATCAATAACCAATAGTGTCATGTTTCTTCCTCAGCATAACTAAACAGTTCCTCAATCGTGGTTTCAAGTGCATTTGCTAACTTGAATGCCAGAATCAAGGAAGGGTTGTACTTCTCTTTTTCTAATGCGGCAATCGTTTGGCGGCTGACTGCCACTGCATCAGCAAGCTGTTGTTGTGTCCAACGTTTTTTAGCACGGAACACGATGATGTCATTCTTTAACATGTCTTTACTCCAACATCATTTAGAATGTAATATATATTTTACATTATGTGAACTATATATTTCATAATGATAAAAATAAGCGTCATTTAAAAGAGTTGAGATATAAAAAACGGGCTTGATGCCCGTTTAAAAAAGTATTGAATCAACTTGTTTAAGCTTTGACTGAGGTCGATTTAACCTTGCGGCCATGCAGCAGGTAATACCAGATTAGACAGCTAAAGGTAAGCAATGCAGAGAACAGATAAAGCTGACGATACCCCACCTGATCCAGCAGCATACCGAGGAAATAAGGTCCGAAACCAAGACCGGCATCTAGCGCAATAAAGAAAGTTGAGGTGGCCAGACCCATCCGTTGCAAGGTGGTACTTTTTACAGCAATAGTTTGACACACGGACTGGATATTCCCGAAACCAAAACCTAATAACGCGGCACTCGCCAGTAACATCACAGAGTTTTGTGCCTGACTCAGCATTAGAATACCTACTGCCATAATCACGATTGCAGGATAGATAATGATGTTTTCACCTTTACGATCCATTAATGGGCCAGTAAATGGACGCGACAGCAGAATGGCAAAAGCATACATCAGGAAGAAGAAAGAGGCTGCTTCGACCAGATTGATGTCTTTGGCATAGAAGTGGATAAAGGACAATACGCCTGAATAACAGGTAGCCACCAGCAGGACAATGATAGCAATCGGCAAGGCATTCGGCTCTACATACTGAGCGAGCTTACTGGCAGATTGTGGAACAGAGGAAGTCGATGTACCACTCGCTTTAAGGCGCGGCGGCTGGATAAACAGACCGCAAATCAGGCAGCTGAGCGCAACAATAGTAGTAAAGATAAAAATCACCTGATAATTAAAATTCGTCATCAGCCAGATCCCGACAAAAGGACCAATCGCTGTACCAAGCGTACTGCTCATACTGAAATAACCAATACCTTCACCACGTCGTGTTGCTGGAATGGTTTGCGCAATTACTGTGCCGAGTACGGTAGAGGCCATACCCATCATAAAGCCGTGTATCAGACGAATACCCAATAACACTTCTAGTTTGGCCGGAATCATATAAAGTCCGGAAAATAGCAAAAAGCCAGTCAGGCCAATCACCAGGGTATTTTTCAGTCCTAGACGATTCAGCAATTTCCCAATAAATAAGCGTCCAATTAGCGTTCCGACAATAAACAGACCGGATACCAGACCGGCTTGTGCAGTCGATGCTCCCAGTTCAGCGACCGAGAAACCGACAATCACAATCACCAGCAGGTAAAACACCAGAACGAGCTGGAAATTAACCAGACTGACCAGGACGAAATTAGAGGTCCATAAGCGGGCTTGATCTTGGCTCATTGTGGTGTTTCCTGAGATGAAGGATGTAATTGCTGAATCAGCTGTACCAAAGTGTTTTTACTGCTTTGCAGATCATGTGCGTCAATCTGTTGCAGTAACTGATCTTCAAAAGCATCAATCTGTTTGGAACACAGGTTAAAGGTTTTAACCCCTTGCTCGCTGAGTTTGAATAATTTCTGACGTTTATCTTCGGTTTCGATCTGGCAGATTAAGTCGAGTTCACTTAAATGCTGGATACGTTTGGTTATGCTTGGTTTTGAAACATTTAAATAGCTTGAAATATCAACCAGTGTGCATTGCTGTTGGGATTGAATGGTATAGAGCACTTGCCATAAGGAATAATTAAGTTGGGAGGATAACAAAATAGTATTGATTTCATCACTCATGAGTCGTGCGCAACGCAGCAACAGTGAACGAAATCTGGAAGAGGGTTGAAACATATAGTTAACCTGGCTAACTAAATTGTGCCTAATTTACGCCTCTTTATTGAATTAGACAAGAGGGAAATTTTGAAAATTTTTGCATGGTTAACGTCTTTTTGACTAAGTTATTACAAGTCTTTAACCTGATTAAAAAACAATCAACAAAAGACTACATACTTTTAAGAATGATTCAGCCTAAGCTACCTAAGCACTAGAAAAATCCATCACTTAATAACTGAAGGGCAGATATGCCAAATAACACTGCATAGGTGAAGTTTATGACTCTGGGTTTAACTGCATTAGAGTTAGCACGAATACAGTTCGCCTTTACTGTATCTTTTCATATTATCTTTCCTGCAATTTCAATCGGATTAGCAAGTTTTTTGGCTATTCTGGAATGGCGCTGGTTAAAGACTAAAAATCCGATTTTTCAGGATCTGTTCAAGTTTTGGGTCAAAATTTTCGCCGTCGCATTTGGTATGGGCGTCGTATCCGGTGTGGTAATGAGCTATCAGTTCGGAACCAACTGGAGTGAGTTTTCCCGGGTCGCTGGAAGTGTGACCGGACCCTTGCTGGCTTATGAAGTTTTAACTGCGTTCTTTTTAGAAGCCGGATTCTTGGGCATCATGCTCTTTGGCTGGGATCGGGTTGGCCCACGAGCGCACTTTTTCTCCACTTTAATGGTCGCAATCGGCACCTGTATTTCCATGTTCTGGATTTTATCTTCCAATAGCTGGATGCAGACCCCCCAAGGTTTTGCGATTGAAAATGGCCTGATCGTCCCGCAGGACTGGGTAGCGATCGTATTTAACCCGTCTTTTCCTTATCGTCTGGCCCATATGGCAATGGCCGCCTTTCTGGTTTCGGCCTTACTTGTAGCCTCAACAGCGGCATGGCATCTGATCAAGGGCCGTCGTGATCCTTTAGTCAAAACTTCGTTTTCCATGGCTATGTGGCTGATTCTGGCACTTGCACCTTTACAGATTTTTGTGGGGGATATGCATGGTCTGAATACACTTGAACATCAGCCAGCCAAACTGGCCGCGATGGAAGGCCATTGGGAAACCAATCATGATGAAGGAATGCCTTTATACCTGTTTGGGATTCCAGACATGCAAGCTGAAGAAACCAAATATGCAATTGGTATTCCTAAATTGGGTAGCCTGATTCTGACGCATTCTATGGATGGAAAAGTCACGGGGCTTAAAGATTTTGCACCTGAAGATCGACCCAATTCACTGGTCGTGTTCTGGAGTTTCCGGATTATGGTCGGGCTGGGTATGTTAATGCTCTTGCTTGCACTCTGGGGATTATGGTCACGTACTCGAGGACGGTTTTATGAGTCACGTGGTCTGCATCGTTTTGCACTCATCATGGGTCCATCCGGATTTCTTGCCATGCTGGCAGGATGGTTTACCACAGAAGTCGGCCGTCAGCCTTGGGTTGTCTACGGCATTATGCGGACCAAAGATGCATTATCACCAGTGTCCGCTGAACAGGTCGGTTTGACCTTGATTATCTTTGTGGTGGTGTACTGCGTTGTTTTTGGCGTGGGAATTTTCTACATGATGCGCCTTATGCATAGAGGACCAGAATTTATTCATTCCAGACCACACCATGAATCGGATAGCGATGTGGTTCAGGCTTCCCGTCGACCATTGAGCAGTATTCGCGAACGTATTGAAGAGGTTCCTGAACATCCGGATCAGGAGGATAAAAAATGATTGATTTATCATTAATTTGGATTGCGATTATTGGCTTGGGTGTACTGATCTATACCATTCTCGATGGTTTCGATCTGGGCATTGGCATTCTATTTCCATTCTTCCCGCATCAGGATGAACGCGATGTCATGATGAATACGGTCGCTCCGGTCTGGGATGGTAATGAAACTTGGATGGTTCTAGGGGGCGCCGGATTATTTGCTGCCTTTCCATTGGCTTATTCGACGGTACTCTCAGCGCTATATATGCCCATTATCCTGATGGTGATCGCCTTGATTTTTCGTGGTGTCGCTTTTGAGTTTCGTTTTAAGGCGAATAAAAGCAAACACTGGTGGGATAAAGCCTTTATTGGAGGATCGATCGTTACCAGTTTCTTGCAAGGGATGATCCTGGGTGCATATATTCAGGGGATTGAAACACGAAATGGTGTCTATGTAGGCGGTGGTCTGGACTGGCTTAGCCCATTCAGTATCTTTACCGGAGTCAGTGTCGTAGTGCTATATGCAGCATTAGGCTGTGGATGGCTCATTTATAAAACCGCTGATGATTTACAGGATCGCATGTTTAAACTGATGCCGAAACTGATTATTGCCTTACTGATTATTCTAGGTGCTGTCAGCGTTTATACGCCGTTGACCCATCCGCAAATTGCGGAGCGCTGGTTCAGCCAGCCACAATTTACCTACTTTATGCCCGTACCGATCTTGGTCATATTGTTTACCTGGCTGGCCTTACGCGCCTGTAAAAGACGCAGTGAACTAGGTCCATTTTCCTATATGCTGGTGCTGGTATTCCTGGCATATACCGGTTTTCTGATTAGTCTGTGGCCATATATTATTCCGCCATCAGTCACGATCTGGCAGGCAGCGGCACATGAAAATAGTCAGTTATTTGCCTTGATTGGTGCCTTGATTCTGATTCCGATTATCGTGATTTATACCTGTATGTCCTATTGGGTATTCCGACACAAGGTACGTGTTGGAGATGATGGTTATCATTAAGGAGCAGTTATGACACGCAAACAGATAGTATGGTTTGTCGGCTTATGGCTTGCAGGTTTTTTGACACTAGCACTTATTGCAGGGGCATTCCGCTTTCTGGTGCATTTGGCCTATTAGGTATATTAAATGAACAAAGAAAAGGGATTTGTTAGTACAAATCCCTTTTTATAGGCTAAATTTTTGATTTTTAAAATATCAAGATGAGGCTTTGATCTGTTTACGATAAACACTTGGACGGACAGGGCGGCTGTTTTTCCATAACCCTTTTTTCTGCTTTTTGGCTTTATTCTGTAGTTCCATCATATAGCGTAAATGGTTTTTATCCCGGATATATTCCTCATAAACCCATGCCGCACCACGTTTCACAATCTCTTCATTGATATTCTTGCGATAACGATAGACCACACCGACACAGCGACCATAACGGTCAATATCCGTAATTTGTACCCGAATCATTTTATTTTTAACCATACTTTGAACCAGGCGTAGTGATTCCTTACCATATGCCTGTGAAGATTCAGGCGCATCGACATAGGCAAAACGCAGTTTGGTCTCAGAGCGACGGATATTAAAACGGTAGCAGGTGAGGGTGTCACCATCACTGACAGCACTTACCCTGCACCAGTATTTCTTACCTTTCTTAAAGGGGCGAAATAGGTCCTTTAAATACACCGTAATTTTATGCAGCAGAAAATAGGAAAAACACAGAAGTACGAAGCCCAGCACAATTTGCCAGGTAGTGGAGAGATGTAACAAGGGCAAGATCCAAATCAGCAAAAACAGCCGCATAAACACAGCTAAAAGTTGAGCCATTTTAGATCAAAGCCACTCCGCATAGGGCTTAAAAAGCCATCAATCGGTGTTTTGTTTTGTACCGATAAAATAGCCTAAGCACTATCAAATTAGGCCAATCTCAATCCTAAAACCTGATAATAAAAATAGCCTAAGCAAGTTTAAATTATCTCATAAATAGCCTAAGCAAAAATTTTATAAATTTCATTTCTCAAAAATTGATGTCTTTTATTCTCCTGCAAATCTTTATGCCAATACATCCCCATATTAATTTTCGGCAGTTGTACAGGAACGTCAAAAATATTCAGACAGTTTGCTAACTGTAGATGAGTCAAAACATTTTTAGGAATTGTCAGCATGGCAGTCTTTTGCTGTTCCAGAATTTGCAGGGCTGTGGAATAGTGCTGACAACGTAAAAAAATCTGTCGGGAATAATGTTTTCGACTTAAATATATATCTTCAACTAAAACTCCCGTACGGCGTGAGGAAACGCCAATATGAGGTGAGGCCAGATAAATCTGTTCATTCATTTCTGTTCGTTGTGTACAGACCACGAATTCATCCTGTACCAGTCGTTCAAACTGAATTTTTTCACTAATACTTTGCTCCAGATCAATAACAAAATCGACCTGTTGAGAGGCGAGATCTGCAGCAATATTTTTACGGTCGAGTTTCATGCTACTCAGTTGAAGATCCAGGTTAATTTTTTGGAAATGTTGAACCAGTTTAGGAAATATCATGGGTTCAATTTCGTCATGTACAGCAATTTTTAAGCTATGAATCGATTCCGGTCTGAATTGCTGATGCTGCATCGAAATATTCTGAATCGTAAAAAGTGCATTTTTAATTTCAGGATAGATCTGATCCGCAAACGGCGTAGGTTGCATCTTGCTACCAGTTCGCACAAATAAATCATCTTGTAAATGCTGTCTTAAACGTTGTAAAGCATGACTGGCCGCTGACTGGCTTATCGATAGAATTTGCGCAGCTTTAGAAATACTGTTTTGTTCGTAAATGGCAATAAAAAGTGGATAAAGATTAATATCAATACGATGAAAATTTCGTAGATCCATCACGGTTTTTGAATGAATACTATGCATACTACTATATGGAATTAAATCATTTTATTCATAATAAGTTTTGGGTTAAGGTGTTGTAAAGCGTATGAATTAGAATATTCAGAGGGATAAAGCAATGTTTGAGCTGTCAGCACGTGCACAGGATTATTTAAATAGAACAAAAAAGTTTATTACTGATGAAATTGAACCTGTCGAGGCTGATTTCTGGCATCAGGTGCATGAACTGAATCAAGGCGGTGACTGGACCAAATGGCAATGGCCGGCAGAACTTGAAACATTGAAAGATAAAGCCAAAGCGGCAGGTCTCTGGAATATGTTTTTGCCTTGTCCAGAATTAGGTCAGGGATTATCCGTTCAGGAATATGCGCATATCGCTGAACTTTCTGGACGAAGCTTAATTGCACCTACCGTCTTTAACTGTAATGCACCAGATAGCGGCAATATGGAAGTATTGTGGCGCTATGGTTCTGAAGAACAAAAACAGCAATGGTTAATGCCACTACTGGAAGGGAAAATCCGTTCAGTGTTCTGTATGACTGAGCCTGCAGTGGCTTCAAGTGATGCTACCAATATGCAGGCGACGGCGGTAGTTGAAGGTGATGAAATTGTTTTGAATGGTCGTAAATGGTGGTCTTCGGGTTTGGGTGATCCAAATGCCAAAATCATCATCTTTATGGCACAGACGCCAGATGAATCCAAAGACCGTCATCATCAGCATTCCATGGTTTTAGTTCCAGTCGATACTGCAGGCGTAAAAATCGAACGGATGCTTCCAGTCTTTGGTGATTATGATGCGCCACATGGCCACGGCGAAGTCAGCTTTGATAATGTTCGTGTTCCAGTTTCGAATTTTATTGGGGGGGCAGGTCAAGGCTTTGAAATTGCCCAAGGTCGTTTAGGGCCAGGCCGTATTCACCATTGTATGCGTTGCATCGGCGCTGCTGAAAAATCATTAGAACTCATGATTGATCGGGGTATGAGCCGTACCGCATTTGGTAAAGAGATTTTAAAACTGGGTGGTAACCTGGAACGTGTCGCAGAAGCTCGCGTTGCCATTGATCAGGCTCGACTATTAACCTTGTATGCTGCCTATAAAATGGATACTTTAGGGAATATGGCAGCACTGACTGAAATTTCTGCAATTAAAGTCGTTGCGCCAAGTGTACTGGAAAAAGTTGTGGATATGGCGATTCAGATCCACGGTGGTGCGGGTGTTTCTCGTGATACACCGCTGACCGGATTCTTTGCCCAAGCCCGTGCCTTACGTCTGGCTGATGGTCCGGATGAAGTGCATAAAGGTATGATTGCCAAGCTGGAACTGGCAAAACGTGGTTATAGCACACGTCGTAAAAAATAAGCTGGCTTTATATACAGAACATTGAAACGTATTAGAAGATTTTAAGGAAAAATTATGGCGGTCATTGATGTAGGTGGATCAGTTCGTGAAGGTGAGGAACTGGATGTACAGGCCATCACAGATTGGTTAAATCAACAAGGAGTAAATGTAGAAGGTCCTTTAGAGCTTACTCAATATTCCGGTGGAGCTTCAAACTGGACTTATCGTTTGCAATATGTCAATGCCGATTTGATTCTACGTCGTCCGCCTCAAGGGACTAAAGCTAAATCTGCGCATGACATGGCACGTGAATATCATGTACAAAAAGCTTTGGCTGAACACTATCCAGTCGTACCTGAAATGGTGGCACTTTGTCAGGATGAATCAGTCATTGGCTGTGATTTTTATGTGATGAAACGCATTGAAGGTATTATTCCGCGTGCCAAGCTGCCGCCTGAATTACAACTGACTGAACCAGATATCCAGACTCTATGTATTAATGTGATTGATAAGCTGATCGAACTACACCAAGTTCCTTACACTGGTACAGAACTGGAAAAGTTAGGCAAAGGTGAAGGCTATTGCCGTCGTCAGGTAGAAGGCTGGGATGCACGTTACGAAAAAGCCAAAACATTAAATGTTCCATCTTTTAAATACGTGCGTAACTGGCTGAAAGATAATATTCCATCTGATTCTAAAACCTGTGTCATTCACAATGACTGGCGTTTTGATAATGTCATTTTGGATCCAGAAAATCCAACTGAAGTTATTGGGGTGCTGGACTGGGAAATGGCCACCCTGGGTGATCCGCTGATGGACTTGGGTTCTGCCTTGGCTTATTGGGTAGAAGATACGGACAATGCCATTTTTAAAGCAACACGTCGTCAGCCCACCAATTTAAAAGGTATGTTTACCCGTAAAGAAGTGGTGGATTACTATTTGGAGAAAACCGGTCTGCAACCGGAAAACTGGACATTCTATGAAGTGTTTGGGATTTTCCGTCTCTCGGTAATTGCTCAGCAGATCTATTATCGTTATTACCACAAACAAACCAACAATCCAGCCTTTAAGGATTTTTGGGTAGTCATTCATGCCTTGCATATTCGTGCCTTAAAACTGATTGGTCTACAAAAGCTTGAAGCCAATGACATTGCACAAAAATATATCCTGAAATTTAAAGAGTTAATGCCAAAATGACCACCATTTACTTGATCCGGCATGGACAGGCATCTTTCGGGGCAGCCAGTTATGATCAGCTTTCGCCAAATGGGGAACTACAGGCAAAATTGCTCGGTCGTTATTTTGATGAAATTCTGAAAGAAGCACCGTATGTAGTGGCTGGTTCTATGCAACGTCATCAACAGACGGCACAGTTATCTTTAGATGAATGTTTTCCTGAAAGCGAGATTTTGACCGATAGTGCCTGGAATGAGTTTAATCATCAGCAGGTCTTTGCCCGTTATGAACCGCGTTTTAATCAGCCTGAACTGCTTAAGCAGGATGTCTCAGAACATGCCAATCCACGGGATTATCTGAGCAAGATCTTTAGTGGAGCGATTGCTCGCTGGACCTGTGATGATTATCACCATGAATATGATGAATCCTGGCCAAATTTTAAAAGCCGCGTAGAAACCGGTTTGCAGAACTTATGTGATCAGCTTGCGCAAACTAAACCGCGCTATGCAATCGTGTATACCTCAGGTGGCGTCATCTCTGTGGCGGTAGGCAAAATCCTGGGTCTGAGTCCGGAAAAAACTTTCGCTTTAAACTGGGCAATTACCAATACCAGCATTACTACATTGCGTCTGGTCGGAAATGAACCCCAGCTACTCAGTTTGAATGAACATCATTTTATTAAAGCACAGCGTCCAGACCTGCTAACCTGGATTTAAAAATTATTGAAGATAAAACACCTTATAAAATAAAGGGATAGGGTAAAAATATGGCTAAAACGATTTTAATTACTGGTGCAAGTTCAGGGATTGGTGCCGGTATGGCACGTGAATTTGCAAAAAAAGGGTATAACCTGGCGATTTGTGCACGTCGTCTGGAACGTCTGGAAACTTTGAAGCAGGAACTCGAGAGCCAATATGATATTAAAGTCATTGCCAAAACACTGGATGTGACCAATTATGATCAGGTTTTTGAAGTTTTCCGTGCCTTTAAAGAAGACTTTGGCACCATTGACCGGATTATTGTCAATGCCGGTGTAGGTGAAGGCCGCCGGATTGGTAAAGGTAATTTTGCGATCAATAAAGCTACTGTTGAAACCAACTTTATTTCTGCATTGGCACAATGTGAAGCTGCAGTGGAAATTTTCCGCGCACAAAACTCCGGTCATCTGGTGATGATTTCATCGATGAGCGCAATGCGTGGTATGCCAAAACACTTGACTGCTTATGGCGCAAGTAAGGCTGGGGTTGCACATCTGGCTGAAGGCATTCGTGCTGAGCTAATTGATACACCAATTAAAGTCACGACCATTTTCCCAGGCTATATTCGTACTGAAATTAATGATGGCGCGAAAAAATTACCATTTGAAGTGGATGAGAAAACTGGTTCACGTTTATTGGCAGAAGAAATTGAGAAAGCGCCAGTCAAAGCCTATGTACCGAAATGGCCTTGGTTGCCACTCGGTCTGGCAATGAAAGTATTGCCGCTAAAATTAGTCAATAAATTAGGTTAAAACTTCAATTTAAAAAAGCTCCATTCGGGGCTTTTTTAATTTTTAGTATTTAAAAATTTGGATAAAAGTAGGTTGGATAATTCTGGCATCGGATCTAAAGGTATTATAAATTATTAAAATAATTAGTTAATTCACTAAAAGTCATTAACACTTTGATGATGAATAAATTTTATTTATATATAAAAATTAAAATTCTATCAGAATAGAAATAATTAAATTTTTAAGAAGAGAATTTTTAGACGACAAGTTTTATAGAAAATACTCCTTATTTTTCTGCTTTATTCTTGATCTTGAAAAAATTACTAAAACTGCCCAAAACTTGGACATACTCGCTGCGAAAGTGGAAAGATAACTTCTCTTTTTTATAAATTCCTTTAATGTACAACTGTTCAGAAATCAAAGGTTGTCCATATGTCTACATCTTCGGATATGACTGACCAACAGCGAATCTCTAAGGTCAGAAATATCGTTACACAGGCCGGGGAAGAAATACGTACCCGTTATCCTATACTTAAACATCAGAATTTCATTGGTGCGAGTATTTTAGGTTTTGCCTGGACGGGGATGATCGCATGCGCATTGGCATATGGATATGGTTATCTTTCTGCGTGGTTCACCATTCCCCTAATTGCAATTTTTGCTTCACTGACACATGAATTAGAACATGACCTGATTCATTATATGTATTTCAAAAAAACACCTTGGGCACATCATTTAATGTTGGCTTTAGTGTGGCTGGCTCGTCCAAATACGATTAGTCCATGGGCTCGCCGACGCATGCATTTGCATCATCATAAATATTCAGGCACTGAATATGATCTTGAAGAACGTGGCATCAGTAATGGTATGCCATGGGGGATTCGCCGCATACTAGTGATAAGTGACCAGTTGATGTCGGTCTATTTACGTCCTTTTCAGATGTTTAAAATGATTCATCTTTTTATGGAAAAACAGCCTGAAAAAGAACGTAAAGTTGCCATGATTTCTCAGCTATTAGGCTTCTTGCCATTAAGCTTGATTTATTATGGTCTGTGCTATTTATTTGTAGTCTTTCATGTAGGCAATGCCGTTGCACCAATCTTTGGTTATGAAATGCTTTGGTCGGAAAGTATCATCGAAGCTATGCCGCTCGTGAATTTCTTGGCAGTAATTTGGATCATTCCGAATTTTATCCGTTCTTTTAGCCTGCAATTCGTTAGCTCCAATATGCATTATTATGGTGATATTGATCCACGCGATGTCATCAAGCAGACTCAGGTACTGAATCCATGGTGGATGGTGCCATTCCAGTTATTTTGCTGTAATTTCGGTTCAACTCATGCGATCCATCATTTTGTGGTCAAAGAACCCTTTTATATACGTCAGTTGACCTCTAAAACGGCGCATAAAGTCATGAAAGAAGTGGGTGTACGCTTTAATGATATTGGGACGTTCAAGCGCATGAACCGCTGGAATGATCATAAAGTTTGATATATCAGCCACATTAAAAAAATCCCGTTAAACGCCGGGATTTTTTTATTTTGCTAGTTAAAGTTACGTGAATATTCATTAAAAATGACTGCTGAGGTATTACTCGTAATCCATAAATTGCAGTAAAATTAATCATATCTTTATATAAATTAGTCCATTATGTTGCTCAAAGCTGCCACTATCGCCTTAATTCCCGCGCTCGTAATTCAGGGTAACCGTGTCAAAAAAAATACGATAAAACTTCCAGAACCAGAGGGTGCACGTGAAGGTCAAACAGGAACAGGCAAAAAACTTTCATTACTGATTGTGGGTGATTCAGCAGCAGCAGGGGTCGGGGTAGATCATCAGAATGATGCCTTACTTGGCGCGATTCTGAATGAGCTAAAAAATGACTTTGAAATTGAATGGAAGTTACAGGCAAAAACGGGCGATACCACCTCAAAGGTCATTCGTACTTTAGACCAGATTGAAGCTAAATCCTATGATGTGGTCGTGACTTCAGTCGGCGTGAATGATGTGACTAAGCTCATGCCTGCCGATGTCTGGATCAAGAAGCAGGAACAGTTTTATGGCAAAATCCAGCAAAAGTTTAATCCAAAACTGGTCATTGCAGCTGGTGTTCCTCCAATGAATATGTTCCCGGCTTTACCGAATCCTTTGGCCTGGTTATTTGGTCAATATGCCAAACACATGAACCAGCAGCTGGAAAAATTTGTGAACAAGCAGATCAACATGCAATGGATTGAATATGATATTGAAAAATATCGTGCCATGAATTTACAAATGGCCAAAGACGGTTTTCATCCAAGTAAGGAAGTTTATACACTTTGGGGACAAGAAGTTGCTAGCAAGATCCGTCAGGCATTCTAAAATAACTGAAATACCTGAATCTGGAACAGTTTATGTCGGATATTGAAACCCATCCATTACCGCCATTTTTACCGCCCAATGCCAAATTACTGATGTTGGGCAGTTTTCCGCCACCCGCAACGCGCTGGAAAATGAATTTTTATTATCCGAATTACCAAAATGATATGTGGCGGATATTTGGATTAATTTTCTTTAAAAATAAAGATTACTTTTTGGACTTACCTAATAAAAAATTTCAGGAACATCTAATCCGTGAGTTTCTAACTGAAACGGGGATTGCGATTTTTGACAGTGCTTATCAGATCCGACGCCTGAAGGGAAATGCTTCCGATAAATTTCTAGAAATTGTAGTGCCAACCAATTTGCAGGATCTATTAGGGAAAATGCCGGACTGCAACCACATCATGACTACAGGCGACAAGGCCACAGATACTTTGATGCTCTCTATGCCTGAAGGTACGTTGAAACCCGGTATAGGTGAGCCAACACAGGCACATTTTCTTGGCCGTGACCTGTATCTATACCGGATGCCATCTTCATCCCGGGCTTATCCTTTGGCTCTGGATAAGAAAGCAGATAGTTACCGGATGATGTTCGAGCATGTCGGTCTAATTTGAGTTATGAATAAATATAAATATTAAGTATATTTATGAAATAAGCTTATTTTTAGAAAGTATTTAAGTATTTTCTACCTGCATATTGGGATATTCGACCCAGCGATAATCCTTAACTTTAATATCCCGAACATGATGAAAGCTGGACCAGATCAGTTTGCTACCTTTACTCCATTTTAATGTAGAGATACGAGATTCAACTTTCTCAATCTCTTCCGCTGTTGCAGGACGTAAAGAGCCAATCTCTGCATATAAACGTACACCGGGATAATGCTTAAATTTTCCCTTGAACATGGAACTTAACCAGAACAGTTTGCTGCTATTCACAGCCTGAATGCAGGCAAGTGGCTGATGCTGTAAATTTTCAGAGAAGGTGGTGGAGTAAGTATCAAAAAAGAAACCTGTACTAGACTGCTGATCCAGAAAGACAGTTCCGATCGGAGTAATACTAGGAAAGCCTTGGGGATTGACGGTTGCGATCGAACAATGCATTGCTGCACGCTGCGCATCTGCAACAACTTGACGGATATTTTGCCATTCAGAAGGGGAAATCATGATGTTTTCTCTTTATTATTTTAATCAAGCTTAATCTGTATGTCTAAAATAGGCATTGCCATAAAAATATTCAGGCAAGGGCAATTTAACCAATTAAATATATTAGGTAAATTCCCTGTAAACGAAAAAGAGCCGATATGGCTCTTTCAAATTTTAGAAATGGAAAAATGAATTAACCATCATATTCCACATAATCCCACAGGTTTAAGCGCGCTTTAATTTCTTTGCGGATATTCGGCAACATCGGGAGTAATGTCCCGTCAATCCATAAACTTAAAGCTTGTGCAGAAATCAGTTGCTGTTGTTCATCGACCAGTTGCGCGCCTTTAACCATCACCAGTGTTTCTTCAGAAGCTTCGGTTTCAACACCTTTGAATAGCACCTGTAATTCATAACCGGTATCCTGAATCAGCCATTCCAGTTCGACCTGGATATTCTGATTAGATTTAAGTACGACCTGACCTTCGACCAAGTCCGAATCAGACAGGCAGTCATGTTCAATCCGTATTTTGGCTAAAAACCATTCTTGTTGAGACAGATCCTGCAAGGTCTTAACAGGGGTGAGAATATCACTGAGTTTAAACTGACGACTTAAATCAAAAAATTGCATGGGAGTGGAAAGCGAAAATTCGCAAAATACTGGAAAAGTGTAATTTTAGAGCAATCAACGGAATAGGTAAAACCTTTGTAGGTATTGATCTGATTAATATATAAGAAATAAGCTGAAAAATATAAGTATAAAAACCCGATTTAGAGATTTAGTCAATTTTATATTGTTCAGCTTATCACCAATAAAGATTTAAAATATCCAAAGCTAACTATCAATTAAGGAAAAATCACATTAAATGTAATTTGATTGCAATGTATCTGTCATTACATTAACCATTCTCCCGGGAATTTTGTTGCCAGATTCATCATATAACGCTGGAACTGTGTCGTTTCAGGGTCATGATTATGCTGAATGACTGAACCATTTTTTTGGTGTTCCAGCCAAATGATCTCACCCTCTTTATCTAACTTCAGTTGATAAGCCATTCTGGGTAAATACTGGTTTAAGGACTTAGTAATTTCATCTTGAAGTTGATCGGATTCAATCACCAGACCGACTTCAGTGTTTAAATAGGCAGAGCGTGGATCAAAGTTAAAGGAACCAATAAATACCATGCCATCCAGATCAAAGAATTTGGCATGTAAACTGGAACTGTTCTTATTTTTGGCCGGAATAATATTACCGGTCATAATTTCATACCAGGTCCGTTTTGGCCGTTCAATATAAGGTTTGAATTCCCAGAGCTCGATTCCATTCTTGAGCAGCTGTTTACGGTATTGCTGATAATAGGCATGAACCAAAGCAACATCATTTGCTTGGAAAGAATTGGTTAAAATTCTGATTTTGACACCCTGTTGGGAACGTTTACTTAAATAATCCGCACCTTCCTGAGTAGGAATGAAATAAGAAGAAACCAATTCCAGGTGGTCTTTGGGTTCACCCATGAGTTCCAGCATATGGGTATAAATATAATCGCCATTCTGGGCGCTACGACGAACCTTGGAAGGGGCATCGGCAACAAAATAGGCATTTCCCCATTTGATCGGGCGCTTTCTCAGTTGTTCATCAATCTGCTGCTCCGCAATACCGACTCGGCGTTTCAATTCATTTTTATCGACTTCATCTTCTTTAAATTCAGTTCTTAGTCGTTTTAAAAGTTGTGGATTACCCGAATCATTTAGAACTTGTCGGATATCATAGCTTAGATCATCGTTCCAGAATTTGATAAAGGTTTGATTCGCATCGTGTGCTGGCTTTCCGGCAAAGAAAATATCAACATCGCTAAACTGAAAATCCTTACTGGCATCAAAATATTCACTACTGATATTCCGACCACCTGTGACCGCTGCCGTACCATCCGCAATAATCAGTTTGTTATGCATACGCGGATTAATATATTTCATACGGAATCCGTAATCCAGGGCACGCAATTGACGGAATTTATAAGGATTAAATAGTCGGACTTCGAAATTAGGATGCTGGGCTAAGGCCAGCAACTTATCATCCAGTTGAGTCCCGTTCTGGTTATCAATCTGAACCCGAACCTTCACCCCACGGTCTGCGGCTTTTAATAATTGGGAGAGGATCATGTTGCCAATATAGTCATCTTTCCAGATGTAATATTGCAGGTCGAGATGGTATTTGGCTTGATTAATCAGATATAACCTTGCCGCCATACTCATAAAACCGTCATATAAAGGCAGATAAGCCGTTTTCCCTTCCTGAATCTGTGGCAGTTGTTCCTCTCTGATCCAGTGGGTCGATTGTACTGGAGTAATAGCTTCTTCTTTTGCTGTATTGGGAGCTAATTCACAGCCAGAAATAGTCAGGCTAAAAACAAAAATACTTAAACATGTAATTGACGAGGGCTTAGTCATTGATGTTCCATTAGTTATAGGGGTTTTATTCCTCAACTTGTGATGTTAATGGTTGAATCTCCGAATAGAAAGAGGTTACTGTTAACCATCTGTAAATCAGTAATAAAAGGATCGTTTTACATGAAATCACGTGCAGCGGTTGCATTTGGCCCAGGTCAGCCATTAGAAATTGTGGAAGTAGATGTTGCTCCACCAAAAGCAGGTGAAGTACTGGTAAAAATTAGCCATACTGGCGTATGTCATACCGATGCATTTACCTTGTCTGGTGATGATCCGGAAGGCGTATTTCCAGCCATTTTAGGCCATGAAGGCGCGGGTGTGGTCGTTGAGGTAGGTGAAGGCGTGACGAGTCTGAAACCGGGTGATCATGTGATTCCACTTTACACAGCAGAATGTGGTGAATGTCTGTTCTGTAAATCGGGTAAGACCAACCTGTGTGTAGCGGTTCGTGCGACTCAGGGTAAAGGTGTAATGCCAGATGGAACTACCCGTTTTTCTTATAATGGCCAGCCGATTTATCATTATATGGGCTGTTCAACGTTCTCTGAATATACAGTCGTTGCAGAAGTTTCTCTGGCGAAAATTAACCCTGAAGCTAACCATGAGCAAGTGTGTTTATTGGGCTGTGGCGTGACTACCGGTATTGGTGCAGTACATAACACTGCTAAAGTACAGGAAGGCGATAGCGTCGCTGTATTTGGCTTAGGCGGTATTGGTCTTGCAGTTGTACAAGGTGCTCGCCAGGCCAAAGCCGGCCGTATTATTGCCGTGGATACCAATCCAGATAAATTCGAACTGGCTAAACAGTTTGGCGCTACTGATTTTGTGAATCCAAAAGACTATGACAAGCCAATTCAGCAAGTGATTGTGGAAATGACCGGTTGGGGCGTAGACCACTCTTTTGAATGTATTGGTAATGTCGACGTAATGCGTTCAGCACTAGAATGTGCACACCGTGGCTGGGGTCAGTCTGTGATTATTGGCGTAGCAGGTGCAGGTAAAGAAATCTCAACTCGTCCATTCCAGCTAGTCACAGGCCGTAAATGGATGGGTACGGCATTTGGTGGTGTTAAAGGTCGTTCTCAATTACCGGGCATGGTTGAACAGGCCATGAAAGGTGAAATTCAGTTAGAACCATTTGTGACACATAAGATGCCATTAGAACAGATCAATGAAGCCTTTGATCTGATGCATGAAGGCAAATCGATCCGTAGCGTGATTCATTTTGATTAAAATGATTTAGCGATTTAAACTTCATAAAGGCCGGTAAACACCGGCCTTTTATTTTAATAATTAAAATATATCAGATACATTTGCCTATCAAAGCACCACAGAGCTTTACCTAAAAAACACAAGGCTTCTAAGGTCATTACATGCCAGATGCTTATAGTGAATAGAAGCGTATTGAGAGACGCGATTAAAACCATGTTTAAGAATCATTTTAAAGAATAAGGATAAGCTCTATGTCGAATGATAGATTTGATCGTATTAAAAATTCTCCTAAAGATGTCCGTGATGATTTAAATGCCGATCCAATTAGCGGCGAGCCAGGTGCACATCCTATTGGCACAGGCGTAGGTGCCGCCGGTGGCGCAGCTGCAGGTGCAGCGGTCGGTGCAGCAGGCGGTCCGGTCGGTGCAGCAGTAGGCGGTGTTGTTGGGGCAGTGGTCGGTGGTCTCGCAGGTAAAGGCGTAGGCGAAGCTGTGAACCCGACTGAAGAAGCAGCATTCTGGCGAGATAATGCCGTTGAAACCCCTTATTATTCAGATGCCCGTACCACGTATAGCGATTTAGATTACGATCGTGACTATGATGCGGCCTATCGTGTCGGTTATGAAAACCGTGGAGCATATGATGCCAATACCCGTTTTGAAGATGTAGAAAGCGATCTGAAAGTAAAATGGGAACAGGCAAAAGGCCAGTCACGTCTGAACTGGGAACAGGCAAAATTTGCAGTACGTGATGCATGGAATCGCGTAACCCGTTAATTGCAAATGCCAAAACCAAGATCTAATATGCTCTTGGTTTTAAGGAAATGGGCAAAGTCTGCTGACCGTCACGACTTTGTCCATTATTAATATCTGAAAGGTTAGAATTCTAGGGCAATAAGTAAAAGTATAAATACTGATAAATATTTTTTTATATTTACTACTTGTCAAAACTGGATAGAGCGCGTATTTTAATTTCAGATTCACATTTTTATGAAAGACATAAACATGTTAAAGCAACCTATCATTTCAAACGCTTATTTTTATTTCTGGCAGTTTAGATAATTGCCTGAATGCGTTTGGGCAATGAAAAGGTTGCCCACCAGTTAATACCTGATCGGCAACCCTGATCAGGTTTTTTTATGCATGTGATTTAACAATTTTTTGGAGACAGCCATGACAAACTTTAACTATTCATACTTTAGCAACTTTTATTGGTCTTACTTTAGCCAGCTAATGACGCTTTCGACATCTTCGATTAGACCCATAACGCTCAAATAAAAGTTTGGACTGATTGCCAGTCCCAGGATTTAAAGTCATGAATATTGCACATACATCACAACAACATCAAACAGAAACCATTTTAGCTTTACCACAGCAGCTTAAGCAGCAATTGCCACTGTCTCCGCAATTGGCTGCACAAATCGCTGAACAGCGTCAAATTATTCAAAATATTTTAGAGGGTAAAGATCACCGTTTAATGGTGATTACCGGACCATGTTCCATTCATGATGAAGCTTCCGCACTGGAATATGCAGAAAAATTAAAACAGCTTCAGGAACAGGTTTCTGATCAAATTTTCCTGGTTATGCGGGCCTATATTGAAAAACCACGTACTACTGTAGGCTGGAAAGGCTTCCTGTATGACCCAGAACTCGATGGCTCATCCAATATGCAATTGGGTCTGGAAAAATCTCGTGCACTGTACCTAAAACTGATTGGCATGAGCCTGCCGATTGCCTCAGAGATCTTAAGTCCAATGGCAACGGCGTATTTCGATGATCTATTGGCCTGGGGTGCGATTGGCGCGCGTACCAGTGAATCACAAATTCACCGTGAAATTTCCAGCCATATGCCGTACAGCATCGGTTTCAAAAATGGGACAGATGGTTCGATTCAAATTGCTCTTGATGCTATTCAGTCAGCTTCCAATCCACATCAGTTCATGGGCATGAGCCAATCGGGTCTGCCGTGTATCCTGAGCTCAAAAGGGAATCCAAAAGCACATTTGATCCTGCGTGGTTCAAATAGTGGTCCGAACTACCAGTTGTCTGAAATTGAAAAAATTAAAGCGAAACACTCAACCGATTTGCCGGCCCTGGTTATTGATTGCAGTCATGGTAATAGTTCAAAAAACCCAATGCTACAACCTGAAGTGCTGGAGCAAATCGTCGCTGAACGTTTGCACAGCAATGTGCGGGGTGTAATGCTCGAAAGTCATCTGGTCGATGGCAATCAGAAAATCTCTGAAGATATGGTTTACGGCCAGTCAGTGACTGATGGATGTCTGGGCTGGACAAAAACCGAGCAATTATTGTTAAATATGGCTGATTCACTGCGATGCGAAAGTTTAAAGCGTAGCGCTTAAACTCACGATCTTATCTTTCCTCAATTCGTTGAGGAAAGATATTATGATCGGATATGGTTGTTCAGAAGTATTTTTCTAAATGCTGAAAGCAACAATTCGATATTTTGAAAATTAAAACAATGAGTATTAAAACGATTTTAAAAAATTCATAAAAAATAATTAATTTAAAAAAATAAACAATAACAATAATTTATTAGAGGTCAGCCTGATACTGTTTTTAAACAGCGGATGAGTAATGATCCCGGGAAGCTTGCTATGTATACAACTGAATTACTCGATGAAGCACGTAAATTTATGCACCATATGCTGACCAAAGTCGTGGAATATGGTGGTTCCGACCTTTTTATTACAGCTGATTTCCCGCCCAGTATCAAACAGCAGGGGTTGATGAAACCATTTGGTCAGCAGAAACTCACAGCCGATAAGACCCGTTTGTTTGCTTATGCCTTGATGAATGAGCGACAGATTCAGGAATTTGAATCGGTGATGGAATGCAATTTTAGTATTAGCATCCCGGGCGTGTCGCGCTTCCGGGTTAATGTCTTTCAGCAACAGCACAATGTAGGCATGGTGATTCGAATCATTACGACAGATATTCCAAGCTTTGAGCAGTTAGGCTTACCAGCTTCATTGCAACAGGTCATCATGCAGAAACGTGGTTTGGTGCTGGTAGTTGGTGCAACGGGTGTCGGGAAATCGACTACATTGGCAGCCATGATTGATTATCGTAATACGCATACTGAAGGGCATATTATTACGATCGAAGACCCGGTGGAATATGTCTATCAGCATAAAAACTCGATGATCACCCAGCGTGAAATTGGTGTAGATTGCGTTTCCTGGCACAATGCACTGATTAATACCATGCGGCAGGCACCTGACGTTATCGTGATTGGCGAAATCAGGGATACAGACAGTATGGAGCATGCAATTGCCTTTGCTGAATCTGGCCATTTATGTCTTGCAACACTCCATTCTAATAATGCCGATCAGGCACTGGACCGGATTATTAACTTCTTTCCAGAAGAATGCCGTAATCAGTTACTGCTAGATTTATCAGCTAATATCAAAGCCGTGATTTCTCAGCGGCTAATTCGCACTGAAGATGGTAAAGGTCGTCGGGCTGCGGTAGAAATTCTGCAAAATACCCCTTTAGTTTCTGACCTGATTCGTAAAGGTGAATTCCATGAACTTAAAACGATTATGGCTCGTTCGCGGGAACTGGGCATGCAAACCTTTGATCAGGCATTATTTGATTTATATAACCAAGGCATTATTTCTTATGAAGAAGCCTTGCGTAATGCAGACTCCAGCAATGAATTACGTTTGCAAATCAAGCTGAAGAGCAGTCGTATTAATCCTGTTTTACAGGCAGAAAATGCACAGATTTCACTTCTGGAACAGTCCGGATCGCGTGTACTTTCTCCTGATTAATCTTTTTTTAATAAACAGATTACTATTCAGCTCAATAGAACTGAGTCATAAATCTTCTTTAATGGTGGCTTTTAAGCAAGGCTGCTTTCAGCCACCTATCTAATTTTTTAATTTTATCCTTACTTGCCTGGTGAATTCAGTTTCACCGTCTTGCATTTATCCTGAATATGATCTTTTTCATTGTAATATTCTTTTAAAATGAAATAGGTTTTAAAAGGCAATATATGTCTACTTAATTGATATTTAATTGAACTACATCACATAAATTTTAAAAAATATTTTCTTTATAAATCAAATCTGTTTGAGGCTTTAAAAAAAACGCTGCACAATAAAAATCAAATGATATTGGCATGAATCAAGCATTTAAATTCATGTAATTGTGTATTTCCAGGGGAAGAGAATGTTCACGGCAGAACTGTTGGACGAAGCAAAAAAATTCATGCATCACATGCTGACCAAAGTAGTGGAATATGGGGGCTCAGACTTATTTATTACCGCAGATTTTCCACCGAGTATTAAACATCAGGGCTTAATGAAGCCCTTTGGACAACAAATTCTTACTGCTGAAAAAACCAAACTGTTTGCTTATAGCTTGATGAATGATAAACAGCGTCAAGAGTTTGAAGCTGAACTAGAATGTAACTTCGCGATTACTGTACCGGGTGTATCGCGCTTCCGGGTAAATGTTTTTGTACAACAGCTTCAGGTCGGGATGGTAATCCGGACCATTACGGCAGAAATTCCAAATTTCCAGAAACTGAAATTACCAGAATCATTGAAACACGTGATTATGGAAAAACGCGGTCTGGTACTGGTTGTAGGAGGAACGGGTTCAGGTAAATCGACCTCTCTGGCAGCGATGATTGACTACCGCAATGAAAATTCGGCGGGGCATATCATTACCGTGGAAGATCCGGTGGAATATGTACATAAACACAAGAAATCCATGATTACTCACCGTGAAGTTGGAGTCGATTGCCATTCCTGGCACAATGCGCTGAAAAATACCTTGCGTCAGGCCCCCGATGTAATTCTGATCGGTGAGATTCGGGATACCGAAACCATGGAACACGCAATTGCCTTTGCTGAAACCGGACATTTATGTCTGGGTACACTGCATTCCAATAATGCTAACCAGACTTTGGACCGGATTATTAACTTCTTCCCGGAAGAACGCCGTAATCAGTTATTAATGGATTTATCTTCGAATATGAAGGCGATTATTTCCCAGCGTCTGATTCGTACTCAGGATGGAAAAGGGCGTCGGGCTGCAATTGAAATCATGTTAAATACACCTTTGATTTCTGATCTGATTCTAAAAGGTGAGTTTCATGAGCTGAAAGCCATTATGGGCAAATCTCGTGAACTGGGCATGCAGACTTTCGATCAGGCCTTATTTGACCTGTATAACGAGGGTGCGATTTCTTATGAGGAAGCATTGCGTAATGCTGATTCGACTAATGAATTACGTTTACAGATCAAGCTGAAAAGCAACCGCCAGGATAATCCTGCTGCTGGAGAAGCAACACAATTCACGATGATGCAAGAACCGAAAGCTGAAGAAAAAGAACAGGAAAATACTTCAGCATCTGAATAAATACATCTTCGTGTCAGAATTAAAACAGGCAGTTCATCTGCCTGTTTTTTTATTATATTTAGATATTAACTTGTATTAGGCAGTCTTAACTTGAACGACCAGTTTAAAGTAAACAATACTGCATAAGGTGAGTAAACTACAGAGAATAAAGGCGAACTGATAACTATAAGTCGCAATAAGCGCCCCAATCAGTAGCGAACCGACCGCAATTCCTACATCATAGAAGGTATAAAAGGTCGAAGTAGCATAACCAATCCGGTGTTTCGGTGCACGTTGAATGGCCAGTGTTTGAATGCAAGGTTGTGCGCTGCCAAAACCGACACCAATCAATACCGCAGCCAGTAAGAATCCCCCCAACGTCTGAATCTGACTGAGTAAAAAAAGTCCTAAACTAAAAACTAAGAGCGCAGGATAAATTACATATTGTGGGCCTTTACGATCATAAATTTTTCCGGTAATTGGACGCAAACTCATCATGGAAATGGCAAATACAACAAAGAATAAACTGGCATAAGCCATCAGATTTTTACTGGCAGCAAAAGGCGCAATAAAAGACATGATGCTGGCGTAAGAGAAGGAAATCAGAGCAGCCAGAACAGCAACAGGCAGCGCTTTCTTTTCTACAACATCAGAAAACACCAGTCCTTTTTTATCAGGAATAGTTTGAATGATGTTCTCAGTCTCCTTGACCGGAATCATTAAGCAGAAAGCAAATCCGATAAAAACTAATGCAATCAGCAATGTTGTGATCTGAAAATAAGACCAGTATTCAATCAGACTTAAGCCAATCAATGGTCCTAGAACAATACCCAGATTGACTGACATAACGTAATAGCCCATGCCTTCGCCTTTACGCTGCTCTGGAATAAACTGATTCACCACAGGAACACAGACGGTAGTCAAAATACTAAACCAGATCCCATGCAAAAAACGGATGATAAATAAGGTCGTCAGCTGATCGGCAAGCAAGTAGGCTAGGGAAAATAGACTGAAAAAGATTCCAGAAACAATCAAGGTTTTACGGATACCCAATTTCTCAATAATCAGGCCGCTAAATGGTCGTACAGCAATCGCTGAAATCATGAACAAGGTCATGGCCAGACCAGCTTGGGCTAAGTTTCCGCCTAATTCTTTCAGAATATAAATCGGTAAAATCGTGGTTTGTGCAAAATAGAAAATAAATAAAAACAGGTTATTGGCCAGACACAGCACAAAAGGCTTGGTCCATAAAGGCAATAGATTGGATTTCATAATTTTCCTAAATTGATCTATAGGGAAATGCTACGGTGAACATGAATATTATTTTTATAAAGCAGCCTGAGCTATCTGATGCGAGTGATAGCAGGTACAGCAAAGACTTTAAGAAAAATGTGTGAAAAATACAATAAAATTCCGATATAAATACATTGTATTTGATGGTGAGCTTTAAATACGAAGTTTTCAATGCGTAAAAAAATCAGCCCGCAGGCTGATTCTTATTTTTCATGTCAAATCGAAGTGGCTTATAGGCCAGCTTCATATTCTGTTTTAGACAATAGCTTTTCTACATCTGCCATATTGTCCGGTTTGATTTTATAGATCCAGCCTTTGCCGTACGGGTCATCATTAATGAAGTCAGGATCATCTTCAAGCGCAGCATTGATTTCAACCACTGTACCAGAGACAGGTGCATGAATATCAGAAGCGGTTTTTACTGATTCAACCACGCCAGCCTGTTCGCCCGCAGTAATATGTGAGTCAAGATCTGGTGCTTCTACATAAACCAGATCACCTAATGCATCCTGTGCATGGTCGGAAATACCGGTCACAACAAGATCACCCTCAATGCGTACCCATTCATGTGTACTTGCGTACTTTAATTCTGAAGGATGATTCATTGATAACTCCCTAAAAATCTTAAGATCATTTTTGATATGTTTTATACATTCTTTTTGGTCAAAACAAAAGGTTTATCCATGCTTATAAATAAGGATCTTTACGCCAGTTGCTCGGGCTACGACCACTCCAGCGCTTAAACGCCCGACTAAAATTGGCCACATCACTATAGCCAAGTTCATCAGCGATCTGCTCCAGAGTAAAGTCTGTACGGGATAATAAGGAAGTGGCATGCCGATAGCGCACTTCATCCACCAGCGTCGAAAAAGAAGTACCTTCAGCGGCCAACTGACGCTTTAAGGTTCGATCTGACATATGCAGGCGTTCAGCTACGCTTTCAATACTCAGATAATGCTGTTCGGAATGAGTCAGAATATCCCGCACCCGCATGGCAATCCGATGCCGTTCACCTAAAGCAGATAATTCGGCTTCACACTGGTTAATCGCAATCTGGCTGGCAATTGGATCAGCATGTACCAACTTGTTCATCAGGTAGCTTTTATCAAAACTTAAAATTAAATGCGGCTGTTCAAAACGGAACTGATGCGTAGGAAATTTCGCCATGAAGCGTTCAAAGCCTTCCGGCTTTTTGAAATCGAAGTCGATTTCACCGGTTGCATCGTTAACCCCGGTAATGGCTTTTGCCATACTGATCAGGCCAATCATCAGGGCAATCGAAATTTCGGTACGTAGCGGTTCAAGCTGAATATCAGTTTGCAGCTGTACGGTTGCCTTAGCGCCAAAGGTCGAGAAAAATAACTGCAGGAAGGGTAAGCGTAGCTGAATGAATCGGTTCGCCAGCACCAGAGCTTCGGTAATATTATTCGCCGTCATGATGGCATAACCGATAAAGCCATGAATCGAAATCCGCATCTGGGTACCTAAGTGATAACCCAAGGTTGGTTCACCAGTGAGCTTCAAGGCATGCTTGACCAGTTCATTGGCCACAGGGGTCGGAATACGGTAATCAGGATCTGCCAGCTGTTCACTGGTCAGGCCAAAAGGCTTAAAAAGCGACTCATTATTATACCCCCAGCGGGAAATGACATCGAGAAGCAAGAGACCGTATACACCTGGAATACCTTGGTCTTGGCGTGGAGCTATTGTTTTCATGCGCGATCCGTTGCACTCATTCAAATTTTTTTATTTTCACTTCATATTGGCATGAAAAAGCCATTTTCTTGATAAAAATTGTTGGACAAAGCTGTGGCAATTTCCACAAGCAGATTTTAATCAACTTAAAGCAGAGTAGCTCAACTTAAAGTTGGAAATCAATGTAAACCAGAGATATTTTAGGGATTTAATTTTAAGCCTACAGATTTCTATTAATTCAGAATAGGGCTGTTTTTTGAATAATCTGGAATTTAAAAATGCTTGTGGAATAGTTGATATTCCCATAAAAGCAAACCGAAGCATGGCTATTCAAGTGACTCAAATAGAATGCTTCGGTTTCTGTTGTAGAGCTTAGCTACTACTGAATAGAGCGATTATGCTTCGTGTAAGTTATCAGTTTTGGCATGTTGCTGTACCAAGAACCCGCCGGTTTGACGCTGCCATAGCTGCGCATAGATTCCGTTTAAGGCCACCAGTTCATCATGCGTACCTTGCTCGGCAATTTTACCTTGATCCATCACAATCAGACGATCCATCTGCGCAATGGTAGAAAGACGATGCGCAATGGCAATAACCGTTTTACCTTGCATCAAATCATCCAGACTATTCTGAATAGCCGCTTCAACCTCAGAATCCAGAGCACTGGTGGCTTCATCCAGAATCAGAATCGGCGCATCTTTCAAGAATACCCGGGAAATGGCAATACGTTGGCGCTGTCCACCAGAAAGCTTCACGCCACGTTCACCTACATAGGCGTCATAGCCTCTACGGCCACGCAAATCAGTCAGATTCGGAATAAATTCTTCTGCTTTGGCCTTGCGTACAGCTTCAAACATCTCTTCATCAGTTGCATCCGGACGACCGTATTTGATATTTTCAGCTACGGTACGATGCAGCAAAGACGTATCCTGAGTGACCAGCGCAATATTTTTACGCAAACTGTCCTGAGTGACATCGGCAATATCCTGATCATCAATCAGAATACGGCCCTGATTCAGATGATAGAAATGCAATAGCAATTGAATCAGGGTCGATTTACCAGCTCCAGAACGCCCCACGATCCCGATTTTTTCACCTGGGCGAATGGTCAGATTAAACTGGTCAATGACCGGTTTTTCATTATAGGCAAAAGTGACATTATCGAATTTAATCTCACCGTGTTTTAGCTCCAGTTCTTTCGCATCTTCTTTGTCTTGAATATTGATCCGACGACCTAGAGTTTTCATCCCGTCCTGAATGGTACCGACATTTTCAAACAGGGCAGAGGTCTGCCACATCATGAACTCGGCAATACTATTCAGCTTCAATACCATCGCTGTAGTGGCTGCAATAATCCCGAGCTGCGCTTGACCTTGCATCCAGAGCCAGATTGCAGTACCCAGCACACCTGCATATAGCACAACACTCAGCATCAGAATGCTGATTTCGTATTGAGCGCCCAGACGCATTTGCTTATACACCGTAACCATAAATTCCTGCATAGAGGATTTGGCATACTGGCTTTCACGACCCGCATGCGCAAACAATTTTACGGTCTGAATATTGGTATAGGCATCAGTCACACGTCCGGTCATGACTGCACGCGCATCCGCTTGTAAGGATGAAATCTTGCTTAATCTTGGAATGAAATAGCAAGCAGCACAAATAAACAAGAATAGCCAGACCATAAGCGGCAAGATAAGTAAGGGTGAAATGGCACCCAAAACAATATTAATCGTGACGAAATAAATCAGCACATAGGCCAGCATATCGCCCAAAATGACCCAGAATTCTCGGATTGCCAGCGCCGTTTGCATGACTTTGGCCGATAAACGTCCGGCAAAATCATTATGGAAGAAGTCCAAACTCTGTTTGAGCAATAAATTATGGAAGCGCCAACGCAGACGCATCGGGAAATTACTGTATAAAATCTGATGCTTGATCAGGGACTGGGCACTGGCAAACAGGATATTGGCCAGCAAGATAATACTCAATAAGGTCAGGTTGCTGGCATGTTGATCTAAAAAAGTCTCTGGCTGACTTTGACTCAACCAGTTCACCAGATCACCAATTTTTGAATACAGTAAGGCCTCAAAACTGGCTGCACCTGCGGTACACAATACTAGAATCAGCAAATAACGGCGTACCCCATAAGCTGCCTGCCAGACAAAGGGGAAAAACCTGGTGGGTAAAGGTTGATTCAGGTTTTTGGTGGGATAGGGGTCTACCAGCCGTTCAAGCCATCGAAACATTCACGTACTCTTATCATGTATTTTCTTTGCGAGGATTATAAAGGATTCTGCTTTTTGAAGTCTGAATTTGAGTGAAATTGCCACAAATGTTTAACTAAATCAAACTTTAGGTTGCAGAGCAGAAACTCATGCCAGATTTATGCCAGCTGATATGAAAACTAAAAATAAGAGCCTGAATTCATTTTAAATACTGAATAAAAAAGCCCGAAATAGAGATTATGTCGGGCTTAAGTTGAAAGGTTAGTTTAAGTGATAATCGGAGATGAAGAACTCGCGTTAAAAGATTCTTTAAAATCACTCCCAGAAGGCGCCTGATACACCTTCAATCCAAATTCCGGAATAATCGCCAGAATATGGTCCATGATATCTGACTGGATATTTTCATACTCTGCCCAAACCGTCGTATTGGTGAAAGCATAAATTTCCAGTGGTAAACCTTCGCTGGTCGGTTGTAATTGACGTACCATCAATGAGAAATCTTTGGCAATACCAGGATGCTGTTGCAGATAAAATTCCAGATAAGCGCGGAACGTGCCTAAGTTGGTCAGACGGCGCTGGTTGTATTGTGAATGATGCTGGAGCTGCTGGTTAAATTTATCCAGCTCTTCTGATTTGGTATTCAGATATTGATCTAGCAGGATGAAATTTTTCAGTTTGTTCTGTTCTTCAGCTGTCATGAAATGCACGCTGGTTTGATCAATATGAATTGAACGCTTGATTCGACGGGCACCCGCTTCCTGCATGCCGCGCCAGTTTTTGAAGGTATCAGTCACCAGTTTATTGGTTGGAATGGTGGTCACTGTCTTGTCAAAGTTCTGCACAGTCACTGTATGTAATGACATATCAATGACATCACCATCGGCATTTAGGGTCGGCATTTCAATCCAGTCACCAATACGTACCATGTCATAAGATGAAATCTGAACCGAAGCCACCAGTGACAGAATCGTATTTTGAAAAACCAGCATCAGGACAGCGGCCATCGCACCAAAGCCAGCGAGCAAGGTGAATACATCTTTTTTCAGGAAAGTGCCTAAAATCATCAAGCCACAAACAATGAAGATGATCAGCTTGACCAGCTGTAAATAACCTTTAATCGGCTTGTTGCGTGACTTGGGATTACGCTGATAAATCAGGTTAAAGATATTCAGTAACTCACCGAGTGCCAGAGCAATGGTCAGGAAAATAAACGCCTGAGCACCCATTTGCACAAAGGTTTGCACCTTATCGGATAAATGCGGGACAGTGGTAATCCCGTTCATGATCACGATTGCCGGAACAATATTGGAAATCCGGCGAATCACACTATGTTCAGCAAAAATCTGATTATTGGCAAAGGGCATTTTGGAAATCAGTTGACGAATACCGCGTACGACAATCTGTTTGGCAAACACATTGGCAAGGATGGCCAGTAAAATCACAATACTCAGTGAAGATAACATTTCCAGCCATGGGTACTGATCGGCCCAATCTTGAATATTCTGAATAAAATTAAACTGTTCCAACTGATCTTTCTCTTTAACTCAAAAAATTTGTTAGAGTTTATAGGTTTAAACGCAATTTTTTAATCTTGGATAACCTTTTAAAACATATCTTTCTTAGAGGAGGCGAACTTAATCACTATTCAGGCATTTATTTTTTCCTTCAGGTTAATTCAGATTAAATAGATCAATGGAAATTGATTGGTTAATGGCTAGGAAACGTGAAAAATTGATATAACAGCCTAGCTTGTATTTTTTCTAACTTTAAAAAATTAAAAATGTCAAAGTGAATTAAAGAATTTAATAGACCTCTTTCATAAATCGTTTTTTGCTCAGTTCCAAGTTGTAGATTCCAGCGATTAAATTGAATCTCAAACCAAGCCTTTTACCTCTATTTCGATAACGCTCAGCAAGGATTTTGAAGGTTTTCAGGCTGCCAAATACATGCTCAATTCCGATTCTTCTTTTATTGATTTCTTGATTATAGATTTTCAATTCAGGATCCAATTTACAGTGTCTTTTGGCTTTTAATGGCAACAAGCTATTTGGATACACTGTATAAATTCCCTGATAACCCTTATCCGCAAGGATAAAAGCCCCAAAAGGAATCTGGTTTAAATTGCGTTTGAACAACTCGAAATCATGCACTGCACCGCGACTGGTACATAAACTCAGAATTTGCTGAGTTTTGTAGTGAATCATGGCCTGTACTTTAAAGGTATGGGTCTTTTTCTTGCCGCTATAGCTTTTCTTCTGTTTTTTTAGGCCTTTGGATTGGAATTTCCGTGGCATCCACGATTACAACATTCCAGTCGATGCCTTCGCCCTCGGGTAAATCTTTGGGTAAATTAAACAGATTGGACCGAATCAGGCAGTCTTCAACATGACGGACAATTCTTGAGGCTGTGGGCTCTGAAACCCCGTAACTCGTCGCAACGTGAAATAAGGTTCGGTATTCCCGCCAATAGCTCAGACAGAGCAGAACCTGATCCTCCAGGCTTAACTTGGGCGGTCTGCCTTTGGCAGAGACATGCTTCTGCAATTGCTCAACCATCAAATAGAAAGTTGACCATGAGATGCCTGTGTATCGCTTGAACTGAGGATCAGAAAGCTTGTTTGAATCGATGTATTTCATCCGCAGATTATGCACGAATGCCAAGAAATCCGGAGTGCAAATATTAACCAAAAAGAAGATCGTTTTTTGATTTATGAAAGAGATCTATTTTACATTTTATATACTTACGATAGTGCTAGGATTAAAATCATATAATCTTAATCATTAAAAATGAAAAATCTTCAAATAGTTATAGCACAAGCTCTACATTCCTATGAACTGGAACATATTGAGCAATCAATAAGCCATGAAATTAATAACACTATATTAGAGATAGTGGTTAATGATGAATCTTTTGAAAAAATTGATTGTTACTTGTATTCAAAGAAAGATCCGAAAAAAATTCTTAAAAGCTCTATACATTATGTAATAGCACTCTTAGAAAGAGCAAAGTATAGGGTAGAAAAAGCTCAGCAAAATAACGTGAGTCCTTTGCATATCTGCTTATACGTTATTAAGAAAATTGAGGGATTTATTGAATATTTACAGACTAAATTTTAGTTATTAGCGCTTTCATTTAAAGCCTGTTATATGAAATCTTAAGTTTCCAAATAGGATTTGAATTGAGTGAAATTTGCTATCTATTAAAACAAGAATATGCAAAAGACAAGCTGACATAGACTTAATGAAACAGATTAAAAAAACCGGCAAGTATGCCGGTTTTTTTATTTATGCTTTTCTTTTAAGGAAAATGTGCTTACCACATTAAATCATCAGGAATCACATAAGCTGCATATGGATCTTCTTCATCAGTAGTTTCTTCATTTTTCTCTGAATTATTCACGATGATAAAGCCTTCCATTTTTGAATTGATACGATCTGCCAGAGCTTTAGGCAGGAAGGCATAACTCTCATTTTCACGTGCAATCACCAGACTGCCAGCGACCAGTGCATTATAAATCTGCTGGTTGATATAAACTTTCTTGATCTTGCTGTCATCAATAAACTGATAACTAATTTCGCCATCCGTATCGCGGATTTTATGCTGATTAATCATCTGCATGATGGCAGCTTTGAGTTCTTTTTCCTGCAACTGGGCTTTTTTCGCCTGTTCAATGGCTTGGTCTTTAGCCAGCTTTTCCTGTTTGTCCTGTTCAATCTTGGCCTTGATTTCGGCTTCTTTACTGTCGCCTGTGCGCTTTTCATGTACAGCCTGTTTAGACAGTTTTTTGGCTTTTTTATTATCGACCAGGCCTGCCTTTAACAATTGTGCCTGTAATGCATTTTTAACCATGAGAGTTTCCAGAAATTAGTCGTGTTGATGTCGATAACGTAAATAGATCACCCAATAGGTCAGGCTAAGCAGCAGGCTTAACACTGTAGGGACCAGGAATGCATTTAATTTTAAATAAGGATAAATCCAGCTGGCAAGTATGCCGCCCACCAAAAAGCCGACCAGAATCAGCATATGCAGGATCACTTTACGGGATTCTACTACCAGACCACGCAGGCGATAGCCCATAGCCAGACCTAAATCGGTCAGTACACCTGACAGATGCGTGGTCCGGATAATGGCACCTTTATAGTGGCTGACCATGGCATTTTGTACGCCCATCGAGACACAGGCCCATAACAAGGCATAACGCGGGAAATAGGGCAATAATAGCCAGCAAATGAATATAAAAAAAGCCACTAGGCTTAAAGGATAACCATACAGGCGTCCCAAGCGAAAGTGACTATTTCCTAAAATCAGCCCGCTATACATCGAGCCAATCACATAACAGAGCGTAACCAGAATCAGATACAAAATCTGGCGTGGTTGCCAGTCCAGCAGCGCCATCGCCAGCATACTGACGTTACCGGTCATATGTGAAACGGACTGATGCAACACGGTCACCAGTCCTAATACATTAATCATTCCGGCATTTACCGCAAGGAAGAATGCACCCAATTGAACCCACGATGGTAAACGCTGTAATGGCATGGCAATATCATTAGAAAAACATCTTGATTCTTCAATATAAAATCAATCTGTAGCGCGGTCTACTGCTGTTGTAAATAAAACATCGGTAGATGAGTTGAGTGCAGTCTCGGTAGAGTCCTGCAATACACTGATCACCATACCAATTGCCACCACTTGCATTGCGATATCTGAAGAAATCCCGAACAGGCCACAAGCCACGGGAATTAGCAATAGTGAACCACCAGCCACACCTGAAGCACCACACGCAGACACAGTCGCTACGATAGAAAGAATTAGCATAGTGGTGAAGTCAACATTAACACCTAAAGTATTTACTGCAGCTAAAGACAACACGGTAATCGTCACTGATGCACCGGCCATGTTAATTGCTGCACCTAAAGGAATTGCTACGCTTGAAGTAGTCTCTTTCACACCTAAGCGTTTTGCCAAGTCCAGGTTTACCGGAATATTGGCAGCAGAACTGCGGGTAAAGAACGCGGTAATGCCACTTTCACGTAAGCAGGTAAAGACCAGTGGATACGGATTACGACGGGTAATGAAACCCACCATTAATGGGTTAATCACCAAGGCTACAAATACCATGGTACCCAGCAGAACAGCTAATAAATGCGCATAGCTGGTCAAGGTATCTAGGCCCGCTTCAGCAAAAGTCACGGCAACCAGACCAAAAATACCCACTGGCGCAAAGCTGATCACCAGACGAATTACATAATTGATTGCATTGGCAGCGTCATTTAAACAGGTTTTAGTTGTGTGTGATGCATGACGGAAGGCAATTCCTAACGCAATTGACCATGCCAGAATTCCAATAAAATTCGCTTCAGCAATGGCAACCACCGGGTTCGCTACAAAGCTCAGCACCAGATTTTTGAGAATTTCACCTAGGCTGCCTGGCGGCTGTAAATCACCTTGCGCTGCAATATCCAGGAACAATGTGCTTGGAAATAAAATACTGGCGATCACAGCGCTTAATGCTGCCAGGAACATGCCGACAGCATACATCAGCATAATAGGTCTTATCGTTGAATTGGTCTGGCCAACCTGGAAATTTGCAATTGATGCAAGAACCAGAATGAAAACCAGAACTGGCGCGACGGATTTTAGTGCCTTAATAAACAGATCACCCAACAGGCTTAAGGAAGGTGCAGCTTCAGGAAATAACAGAGCCACACCAACGCCTAGAATAATGGCGATGATGATTCGGGAGACTAAACTCAGACGCGATAGGGCAGAAAACATAAGGTTGCCTTGTGAAAATTACGAGGGCTAAATGCGAAAAAAATTTGCGTTATTTTATACTTAAATTAAGGATCGCTTAAAATATATTTTTAGATAATATTTAAGTGACTGAAAATTAATAAATAATTAAGATGGTTTTTTATCTTGATCGTATTATTTCCATACAAAATTCTTAGAAATAGCCAGATTTACTGATTGGTTTTTAATCTTTATTTTTTAAATGAATATAGAATTTAAATCAAACATTTCCAGTTATGTTTCAGTTCAATTCTTTGCATGACAGCATGTCTATCATGCAAGGAATTAAAAAATCTTAAATCATATAATGTTGAGGCTTCTCGAAGATTTCCGGAGCCAGATCCTGAATTGCCTGAAAATGGGTTAGATAAATCCGTCCACTCAAATGTGTCATGAGTTTGGAGGCTTGCAAGCGGTCGAATACCGGGCCTTTCACTTCTGCAAAATGCAGGCGAATATTCAGTTTTGACAATTCAGCATTGAGCTCTTCCAGTGTTTCCAAGGCACTCAAGTCAATCGCACTAATACTAGAGCAGTTCAAAATCACATGCTCTAACTTGTCATTTAAACTTAACTGATTAATCAGATAACCTTTAAGAGTATGTGCATTTAAAAAACTCAGGTTTTCATCAATACGCAGAGATAGAACCCGATCAGAAGTCATCACCTGATGACGCTGGATATTCCGGAAATGCTGGGTGCCTTCGACCAGACCCACGACTGCAATATGAGGGCGGCTGATGCCCCATAGCATAAGAATAAAGGTCGAAATAATCCCGACGATTAGACCGGTAGTAATATCCAGTAATACCACACCAAAAAAAGTAATCCACATGGCAATGCCATCAGCTTTGGAATAACGCCAGGCATCGACGAAAGGCTGGAAATTGACCAGTTTCCAGATAGACACAATAATGGTTGCAGCCAGAATGGTCAGCGGCAGATCCTCAAAGAAGCTGGTAAAAAACAGACTAACCACGACAATCAATAAAGAAGACAATACGCCAGCCAAAGGTGTTTTGGCGCCAGCGTCAGCATTAACCACAGTACGTGACAGACTACCGGTTACAGGAAAGGCGGAACTGATTCCGGCACTGATATTGGCTACACCGAGCGCAATCAGTTCCTGATTACTGTTCAAATTGCTACGCTGCTGTAGCGCCGTTGCCTGAGCAATAGAGAGAGATTCCACAAAACTGATCATGGCAATCATGCTGGCACCCGGTAATAAGGTCATCACCAACTCCCAGTTCCAGTGTGGGAAAGACAAAGGCGGAAAGCCTGAAGGAATTGCACCGACCGTTTTAATGCCTTGAACTTTTAAGTCTAAAAACAGAACGGCTGCAATACCGAGAAAAACCAGAATCAGTGGAACTGCTCGAACCAGAAAATCAGTCGAACCGATCCGGCTTTGTACTGCTTGAGATTTTAATAGTTTCGGCAGATAAACCAGTAAACCGATAGAAAGCAGGCCAAAGATCAGACTCGGGAGATGCAAAAGTGGTAAATATTCAATCAGGCTTTTTACCAGCTCGGGAATATTATTGGCTTTTAAAGGTAAATCCACCAGAAACTTGAACTGACCAAAAGCAATCAATAGAGCCGAAGCAATAATAAAACTCTGAATGACCGGATGGCTGATCAGCTGAATTAAAAAGCCGAAACGGAATACACCTAAAAGCAGGGAAATAATGCCGACCATCAATGCCAATAAAGTTGCCGCTTCAATATAGACCGGAGAACCCACTTCAAATAATGGATTCAGTGTGGCAAAGGTCATCATGGAAATGATGGCTACTGGTCCAATCGATAAGGTCGTACTGCCGCCCAATAAGGCATAAATGATCATTGGTAGAATACTGGCATAGAGTCCCATAATCGGTGGCAAACCTGCCAGCATGGCATAGGCCATCCCTTGGGGTACCAGCATCGCGACGACAATCAGGGCAGCCAGTACATCTGATTTTAATTTCACTGGACTGTACTGACTTAACCATGACCAGGCAGGGAGTCTATTGAGCAGTCTAGACTTAAAATTTGGCATATACAGGTCTAAATCACAAATATAGATATATTATGCACAAATTCTGCTAAGAAGTCTTAGGATATAAATAGGTGATCATTCACATTTTAAAAAATGAATGAGGGGACAAAGGATCAAGGCAAAAGACTTAAAACTCTCAGTAAAGAAAATTTAAATCAGGCAGATCGCTTTAAAATAAAACAGGACGAATGAGGTAAATTGCAGCTTTAAGCGACTGCTTGATTTACACAGTAGATTTGATAAAGCTTTTTTAACATTTCTACCAGGTTCTGGTCTTTGATCGAATAATAGATCTGTTTACCGTCTCGACGGGTATTTACCGCATCGCTTTTACGCAAAATCATGAGCTGCTGAGACAGGGTTGGCTGTCTGATGTCGGTAATCTCTTCAATTTGAGAGACATTCAGTTCATTTTGGGAGAGATGACATAAAATGAGCAGTCGGTCCGTATTGGCCATTAACTTTAAAATACCGACAACCTGTTGAGCTGAATCCCGCATCGCGGCAATTTCAAGATCGGTTTTCATTTACTATGTCCATTTATACAATTACAGCCCGCGAATTATACGACTCGAACAGCGTGAATTGATGGATAGAAAGCGTGAATTACTATGGTTTTTAATGAATTGTGTTATCAAGAATAGTTATAATTTACTAATTAAAATATAAGATAATTTTATCGTGTTCCGGTTTTTTAGAAAGAAGATGTTTCATTTCAAACTGCTATCGTGATTCCATCTTGTTTCAGGCATCTACAAAGCCGGAAAATGCTTGTATCATGTAAATACATCTTGGCGAATAACATCAAGGATATTCTAATGACTACAGATTCAGCTTTTCCAACACCTGCCAATTTAGGTATCGCGGTTTATAGCAATAATGCAGAGGCAATTGGTAATACCCCTCTGGTTCGTATCAATCGTGCCATTTCAGGCGGAGCGACTGTACTTGCGAAAATTGAAAGCCGTAACCCTGCATTTTCGGTGAAATGCCGTATTGGCGCAGCCTTGATTGCTGATGCAGAAAAGTCAGGTAAATTGAAGCCGGGCATGCACATTGTTGAGCCAACCAGTGGTAATACCGGTATTGCGCTGGCATTTGTAGCAGCGGCTAAAGGCTATGATATTACCTTAACCATGCCATCCAGCATGAGTATTGAACGTCGTAAAGTGGTGAAAGCATTAGGTGCTAATTTAGTACTGACAGATCCAGCCAAAGGCATGAAAGGCGCGGTGGAAGAAGCACAACGTCTGGTGAATGAAAATCCTGAACTGTATTACCTACCACAACAGTTTGAAAATCCAGCTAACCCAAAAATCCATGAAGAGACGACCGGTCCTGAAATCTGGGAAGCGACTGCAGGTAATGTCGATATTCTGGTAGCGGGTGTAGGTACAGGCGGTACGATTACCGGTATTTCACGCTTTTTTGAAAAAGTGAAAAACAAGCCGATTTATTCAGTTGCTGTAGAGCCTGCTGAATCTGCCATTATTGGTCAGGCAAAACGTGGTGAGACACTCACTCCAGGACCACATAAAATTCAGGGTATTGGCGCGAACTTTATTCCAAAGAACCTGGATCTGGATCTGGTCGATGAAGTGATTGCCATTACTAGTAGCGATGCAGTGGAATGGGCACGTAAAACTGCGACTCAAGAAGGCATCTTGGTGGGTATTTCAAGTGGTGCTGCAATGGCTGCAGCTGCGCAACTGGCTGCACGTCCTGAAAATGCAGGCAAAAATATCGTGGTGATTCTGCCAGATGGTGGTGAGCGCTATTTATCTTCAATTCTTTTTGAAGATATTTCTGCTGAGTAAATATTTAACAAATTAGTTTCACTAAATCTCGAAAAAGCCTGAAGTCATCTTTGGGCTTTTTTATTGGACTTTATGCCTTCATATAATGAAAGATCAAGAATTTAAACCAGAAGCTTGACCTTCCCATTATGGTAATGTTTAAGCTATAGCATAGGCAGTGAATGGGTGAATGGAGAGCGCAGAATGAATAAACCAGCAACCACACAGTTGTACGAACAGCAGGTACAGATTTCAGGAATGACCTGTGCCTCTTGTGTCGCACGTGTGGAAAAAGCCTTAAAGAAAATTGAAGGTGTGGTGGAAGCGAACGTCAATCTCTCCACTGAACAGGCTTTTTTAAAAAGTGAACAACCTATTCCTGCAACGCAACTCGTCAATGCTATCAATAAAATCGGTTTTGAAGCCGTGATCCAGCAGTTTGATTTAAATATTGAAGGCATGACCTGTGCCTCTTGTGTAGCTCGTGTTGAAAAAGCCTTGAAAAAAGTCGATCAGGTACTGGATGCGCAGGTTAATCTGGCAACCGAAAAAGCTCATGTCACTGCAATTCGTCCTCTCGCTGTTTCCCAACTGGTTAAGGCGGTACAAAAAGCTGGCTTTGATATTCAAACCGACCGAATTGAACTGGCTATTGAAGGAATGACCTGTGCCTCCTGTGTGGCACGTGTAGAAAAGGCCTTGAAAAAAGTCGATCAGGTAAATGAAGCACAAGTCAATCTCGCCACTGAAACAGCTTGGGTCAAGGCGCCGCGTAGTCAGCTTCCAGCTTTAATTGCTGCTGTCAAAAAAGCTGGATATAACGCCCATGAAAAATTAGATACACAGGCTACCGATGCTCAAACGATTTTTCAGGAAAAGAAAACCGCTGAAACTGAACAGCTAAAACGTGACTTATGGTTGGCCCTAATTTTAGCTGTTCCGGTGTTTATTCTGGAAATGGGTTCACACCTGATTCCGGCTTTTCATCACTGGATTGCACATACGCTAGGTACCCAAAACAGCTGGTATATCCAGTTTGTACTGACGACTCTGGTTTTGCTGATACCAGGACGGCGGTTTTATCAGCATGGGATTCCGGCATTGTTGCGACTGGCACCCGATATGAATTCTCTGGTTGCCGTGGGAACAATAGCCGCTTATGGATTTTCCTGTATTTCCACTTTCTTTCCGCAATTATTGCCGCAAAGCACTGTACATGTGTATTTCGAAGCGGCGGCTGTGATTGTTGCCTTGATCTTACTGGGACGTTATCTGGAAGCTCGAGCCAAAGGTAAAACCTCTGAAGCGATTCAATATCTGGTTGGCTTGCAGCCAAAAACTGCTCGAGTACAGCAAAATGGAACCTGGGTTGATCTGAAAATTGCTGATGTGCAGCAAGGTATGCTGATTGAAATCCGTCCGGGTGAAAAAGTTGCTGTCGATGGTGAAGTTGTTAGCGGGCAAAGTTATATCGATGAAGCCATGATTAGTGGTGAACCTTTACCTGTGGCCAAACAGGTTGGCGATCAGGTCGTGGGGGGTACGGTAAACCAGAACGGAACCCTGCAAATCAAGGCCACTGCGGTCGGACAGGATTCGGTGCTGGCACAGATTATTCAAATGGTAGAACAGGCGCAAGGCTCAAAATTGCCGATTCAGGCCGTGGTCGATAAAGTAACCTTATGGTTTGTACCTGCGGTCATGGCGCTAGCGGCCTTGACCTTTATGGTATGGTTCCTGTTGGGTCCTGAACCGAATCTGACTTATGCACTGGTCAATGCTGTTGCAGTACTGATTATTGCCTGTCCTTGTGCAATGGGCCTGGCTACGCCAACATCTATTATGGTCGGCACCGGCCGGGCAGCAGAGCTGGGTGTCTTGTTCCGTAAAGGCGAAGCATTGCAACTCTTGCAGCAAACCAGAGTTGTGGCGGTGGATAAAACCGGAACCTTAACTGAAGGGAAACCAGCCCTAACCGATTTTGCAGTGACATCTGGTTTTGAGCAGCAAATAGTATTGCAAATGGTCGCAGCAGTGGAAGCCAAATCTGAACATCCCATTGCTCATGCGATTGTGGAAGCTGCGAAAGCACAACAGTTGCAACTACCTGAAGTCAGTGATTTTGATTCAATCACCGGTGCAGGCGTGAAAGCTCAAGTTTCAGGTCAGCAAATTCATATTGGCGCAGAACGCCTGATGCAGCAATTGGGCTTAAGTGTCGATATTTTTAAAGAGAAAGCACAACAGTTAGGCGAGCAGGGACGCACGCCTTTATATGTCGCGATAGATCAGCAGTTGGCTGCCATTATTGCTGTGGCTGATCCGATTAAAGCCACAACCTATAGTGCGATTCAGGCCTTACATGATCAAGGCTTAAAGATTGCCATGATCACCGGTGATAACCAGCATACTGCACAGGCCATTGCCAGACAGTTGAAGATTGATCATGTCATTGCTGAAGTTCTGCCTAATGAAAAAGTCGATGCGGTACGCCAACTCCAACAGCAACATGGCATCGTCACTTTTGTCGGTGACGGGATTAATGATGCACCTGCTTTGGCTCAGGCCGATGTTGGAATGGCAATAGGAACTGGTACGGATGTCGCAATCGAAGCAGCAGACGTGGTGCTGATGTCTGGAAATTTACAGCATGTGGCAACCGGTATTGGCCTGAGTCAGGCGACCATGCGCAATATCAAACAGAACCTGTTCTGGGCCTTTGTCTATAATATTGCCTTGATTCCGATTGCTGCCGGTCTGTTGTATCCATTCTTCGGTATTTTGTTATCACCGATGTTTGCAGCAGGCGCGATGGCATTATCCTCAGTTTTTGTGGTCAGCAATGCGCTTCGTTTAAAGACTTATCAGCCGATCCAGTTGAAGGAGGCAGTGTAATGAATATTGGACAGGCCGCGAAACGCTCCGGGATCTCGGCCAAAATGATCCGTTATTATGAAGATATCGGTTTATTACCCAATCCTAAACGTAGCGATTCGGGTTATCGTATCTATAGTGACGATGACATCAAGACTTTAAGTTTTATTCAGCATGCGCGTGAACTGGGTTTTTCTTCTGAACAGATGAAAGAATTGCTCGGCCTATGGCTGAACGATGCCAGACACAGCAGTGATGTCAAACAGTTGGCGCAAAAGCATATCGAGTTACTGCAACAGAAAATTGCGGACATGCAAAATATGATGAAAATTTTGCAGCAATCGGTTGCACAGTGTGCTGGAGATGAGCAATCTGACTGTCAGATTCTGAAACAGATTGAGCAGGGTGTGTCACATGGGAAAACTGCACATACGGCTATCAAAGCAGATCAATAGCCTTGAATTAAAATTCGCTTAACCCAAATTTAAACTGATCAAAGGGAGATCAAGATGAAATTCCGTATTGAAAATATGACTTGTGGTGGTTGTGCACGTAGTGTGACTGCAACCATTCAGGAGCTGGATGAAAATGCTAAAGTCAATGTTGATGTAGTCAGCAAAATGGTGGAAGTTGAATCGAGTGCAAGCGAATCTGAGATTATCGCGGCATTAACTGAAGATGGCTTTCCGCCTGAAACTATGGCTTGATATTTGCCATTTAAAAAATAATTTTAAAATGCCTAATCATGATTAGGCATTTTTTATGAAACTGCCGATATTTTATCTGGCGTCATCAATGCCTGATTAATATATAGCTTAATCAGGCGTTCACGTGAACCAATCGCTTTTTGATAACTGGTCGAATTTAATAATAATGAAGCGCCATAAGTGACTGTCCAGATATAAGATAAATAATCCCGGATTGACATGGCACTATCTAAAGACACCAGATAATCATGGGTCATATCTTTAATGCGGATAATCCGTTCTTCACGAATACGGTAGAGTTCCTGAAATAACTCTTTCAGGTTTTTTTCATTATTGGTTAAACGCTCTTCAATAACATGCAGCAAAATAGTCCGGTTTGAATTGAGCATGTGATAAAGCATATATTGCGAAACATAATTTTTAATATCGTTATTATATTTATCGGAAATTGCCAGAATTCTTTTTTCATTCAGAATGATGAGTTCTAAATATAACTGGTTCTTGCTTTTAAAATGCTTGTAGATGGTTCCTTTGGCGATGTCCAGTTCTTCAGCAAGTTCACTCAAGGTGATGTCCTGATTATTATCAAGCAGTAGACTTTCTGCCATGCTCAGGATCTTCTCTTTACGAAGAAGGAAGTTCTGCTGTCTTACAGTCGTCATTTTCTTGACTCATCATTTTAGAAAAGGAACCTACTAAGAATATGCTATTTTCACAGGTATAGCTATAAAACTAAGGTCGTGATATTTATCTAAATTTGTATATTTATTCAACATTTCTTGTAGAGAAAAGTCATATACAGCTGCGCTAAAAATATTGTCAAGAAAATTGAACCCTTGAGATCAACTTTGCTAAATAAAATTCCATTTTCAATATATTTGATTTATGGTTTTAGGGCATAAAGCTGAATCATATTTTCGTTTTAAACCCAGACCAGACAAGGTTTAGCGAAGTGAAGCCAGAGTCATTTTAACAGCTTAAATTTTTCATTCATCAATGGATTTAAGTTTTAATGATTCAGTAAATACCAGAGGTATAAAGTTTTTGATTTTAAATTTTATATCGCTAATTTATGTCAATGAATTCATCGCCAGATTAATTCGATATGATGATTTTTGAATGACATGCATGGATTCGAGCAAAAATCCTCAAAATATTTTCTCGAATCCATAATGAAAAAATACTCAGTAACAGAATTGAGTATCACCAGTGAAGGAATATGAAAATGCCTATTTATAATGCGCCGCTAAAAGACATGGAATTTATTTTAAATGATGTGTTTCAGGCCGAACAATTTTGGCAAGATAATGAAAATCTTGCACATTTAGATATGGCAACTGCAAATGCAATTCTGGAGGAGATGGCCAAGTTTTCCAAGAATGTGATTCTTGATCTGAACCGCCCTGCAGATGAAGAAGGTGGTGCTCAGTTTAGTAATGGTGAAGTCAAAACACCTGCAGGCTTTAAAGAAGCTTTCAAACAGTTTGCCGAAGGTGGCTGGGTGGGGCTGGGCGCGCCTGAAGAATGGGGCGGTCAGGGCATGCCAAAAATGCTGACTGTACTTGCAGACGAAATGATCTGGAGTACCAATCCCTCTTTCATGCTTTACCCGCTGTTAACCGTGGGGGCTGGCATGGCGATCAATGACCGTGCTTCGCAGGAACAGAAAGAAACCTATCTGCCAAAATTCTATACGGGTGAATGGTCAGGCACGATGTGTTTAACTGAGCCGCATTCAGGGACAGATCTGGGCATTATCAAAACCAAGGCTGAACCAAATCAAGACGGTTCATACAACATTACCGGGACCAAAATCTTCATTACCAGCGGTGAGCATGATCTGAGTGAAAATATCATTCACCTGGTACTGGCCAAAACCCCAAACGCGCCAGCAGGTTCACGCGGTATTTCTCTGTTTATTGTCCCTAAATTCCTGGTTAATGCCGATGGTTCACTCGGTGAGCGCAATGCGGTCGCTGCCGGTTCGATCGAACATAAGATGGGTATTAAAGGCTCGGCAACCTGTGTCATGAACTTTGATGGTGCCAAAGGCTATATGGTGGGTAATGAAAATGAAGGTCTGGCGGGCATGTTCGTGATGATGAACTACGAACGTTTGTCGATGGGGATTCAAGGCATTGGCGCGGCAGAATTTGCTTATCAGAATGCCGCACAATATGCGACCGACCGTTTACAGGGCCGTGCATCAACCGGCGCTAAATCACCAGAAAAACCAGCCGATTCGATTCTGGTACATGGTGATGTACGCCGTATGTTGCTGAATGTACGTGCCAATAATGAAGCTTCTCGTGCTTTCGCAGTCTATGTCGGTCAGCAGCTAGATATTACCAAATATTCCACTGATCCTGAGGCAGTGCGTAAAGCAACCGATCGTGTGGCTTTATTAACGCCTATTGCTAAAGCTTATCTCACCGATAAAGCACTGGATGCTGCACTGGAAGCGCAAATGTGCTTCGGTGGTCATGGCTATATCCGTGAATGGGGCATGGAACAATGTATCCGTGACCTGCGCATTTCACAGATCTATGAAGGGACCAATGGGGTGCAGGCGATTGATCTGATCGGCCGTAAAACCACGAAATGTAAAGGTGCTTATATTGCAGAATATATTGCAGAAATCCGTAAGTTTGCCGAAGGTCTGGATGATGCCTTAACGATTAAAAAGGCAACCTTAGATACCTGTCAGCAACTGGAAGATATTACCAATTTTATTGTTGAGCAGTCTCAGCAGAATCCTGATTTCGCCAACTCCATTGCTGTTGATTATTTGCATGCGGTAGGTTTGTTGAGCTTCGTCTATATGTATGCGCGTATCAGTAAAGCGGCGGCTACCAAAGAAGAAAGCTATTTCCAGAATAAACTGGTACTGGCTAATTACTATATTGCTAAAGTACTTCCGGATTTAAGTGCGAGAATTCAACGCATTCAGGCAGGTGCAGAGCTGGTGATGCAATTGCCAGAAGAATATTTCACTGCATAAGCCTAAACCCGCAAATATTGCGAAGGACAAACACTGTAGAGCTATCACTTTACAGTGTTGATAACAATGATGTTAAAGGATGAGATTAGAATGATTGTAATTGTAGAAGCTGTACGTACCGCAATGGGCGGTTTTCAAGGCTCACTTTCAAGCTGTACGGCACCAGATTTGGGTGCTGTAGCGATCAAGGAAGCGGTAGCGCGTGCAGGTCTGGCAGCCAATGATATTGATGAAGTGATCATGGGCTGTGTATTGCCAGCCGGCTTAAAACAGGGGCCGGCACGTCAGGCCATGCGTCAGGCGGGTCTACCGGATTCCACCGGGGCGACCACCATCAATAAAATATGTGGTTCAGGCATGAAAGCGGTGATGCAGGCTGCGGATGCGATCAAGGCAGGTTCGGCAGAAATCGTAGTGGCAGGTGGTATGGAATCCATGTCGAATGCACCCTATTTAATGGACAAGGCACGGGCCGGATTCCGTATGGGGCATGGAAAAGTCATTGACCATATGTTCCAGGAAGGTCTGGAAGATGCGGAAACAGGTCTGTCGATGGGAATCCTTGCTCAGGAAATGGCAGATAAAAAGGGCTATACCCGTGAGCAGCAGGATGCCTATGCGATTGGCTCATTAAATAAAGCCGTGACCGCGGTGCAGCAAGGTTTCTTTAAAGATGAAATCGTACCGGTCACTGTCAGTAGCCGTAAAGGCGATGTCGTGGTAGAACAGGATGAACAGCCTTTAAATGCCAAGGCTGACAAAATTCCAACCTTACGTCCAGCTTTCAAAAAGGATGGAACAATTACTGCGGCAAATGCCAGCTCCATTTCTGATGGTGCTTCGGCACTGGTTGTGACTTCTAGTGAAATTGCCGCGCAGCGCAACTTAAAGCCGCTGGCTAATATTGTGGCCTATGCCAGCCATTCGCAGCATCCATCAGAATTCACCATTGCACCAGTGGGCGCGATTGAAAAAGTCTTGCAAAAAACGGGTTGGGATGCTCAGGACGTAGACCTTTGGGAAATCAATGAAGCTTTTGCCATGGTAACCATGTTAGCAATAGATGCTTTTAAACTTGATCCAGCAAAAGTGAACGTTAATGGTGGGGCATGTGCGCTTGGTCATCCCCTAGGTTCTTCCGGTTCCCGAATTATTGTGAGCTTGATTCATGCCTTAAAGCGTACTGGTGGCAAGAAAGGCATTGCAGCACTGTGTATTGGCGGTGGGGAAGCAACAGCGATTGCTGTAGAACTGATTTAAGTCTTTTCATAATTGCATGATCATATGCTTAAAGTAGCAAACTTAAATATTTTTTGAATTAGACCACAATGCTTCTGGTACGCCAGGAGCAGGCGTCTCTTTATTTTTAATTTTTGAGAATTTTTATGAACGGTTTAGAGCGTATTCGTTTGCTCGCATTACAAGATAAAGTAGTACCTGTAGAAAAAGCACTACAATTGATTCAAGATGGTGATGTAATTGGTTTGAGCGGTTTTGGCGGCGCCGGTGAAGCGAAAACTGTGCCTTTGGCATTGGCTGAATATGCCCGGCAGCATCCGATCCATATTACCTTGGCGACAGGTGCAAGTCTGGGGAACCGGATTGATGGGAAACTGAATGAAGCTAACGTTATAATCCGCCGTTATCCTTATCAGGCTGATCCTTCTTTACGTCAGGCCATCAATAATGGTGAAGTGATGTATATCGATCAGCATCTTTCTGAACTGGCAGACAATATCCGTCATAAAAACCTGCCGGCGATTAATGTAGCTATAATTGCCGCAACGGCCATTACTGAAGATGGCCAGATTATTCCGACCGGTTCTTGTGGAAACTCGGCGAATTTCATCGAAATGGCAGATCGGGTCATTGTTGAAATTGATACAACAGTTAATCCGGTGCTAGAAGGCGTACATGATATTTATTTGCCTAAAACCCGTCCAAACCGTGGTCCGATTCCTTTGACGCAAGCCAGTGACAAGATAGGTACAATCGGAATCCATGTTGCACCTGAAAAAATTGCTGCGATTGTCATTAATGAGATTCCGGATACTTCTTTCGCAATGGATGAGCCGGATGAAGAAACACTGGCGATTGCCAGCCACTTAATTCAATTCTTTGAAAATGAAGTCGCCGCAGGACGATTACCTGAAAATCTGGGGCCGCTGCAGTCCGGAGTAGGTTCCGTGGCAAATGCCGTATTTGCAGGTTTTGAACATTCTAATTTCAACCATCTGGAAATGTATTCTGAAGTCCTGCAAGACTGTACTTTCCAGCTTATCGATTCAGGAAAAATGACCTTTGCTTCTGGTTGTTCCATGACCCTGAGCGATGAATGTGCGGCACGGGTGATGAAGAATTTTGATCAGTACAAAGATAAAATTGTCTTACGCCCGCAAGAACTTTCCAACAACCCTGAGCTGATTCGCCGTCTGGGTATAATTGCAATCAATACCGCACTGGAGTTTGATATTTACGGGAATGTGAATTCAACCCATGTCGCTGGCACCAAGATGATGAATGGTATTGGCGGCTCAGGTGATTTTACCCGTCATGCACATATTGCGATTTTTGTGACTAAATCCTATGCCAAAGGTGGTGCGATTTCGTCTGTGGTTCCACTGGTGAGCCATACAGATCATACTGACCATGACGTGGATATTCTGGTAACAGAGCAAGGTTTGGCCGATCTGCGCGGATTGGCACCACGTGAACGTGCCCGCAAGATTATCGATATTTGTGCTCATCCCGATTATCGTAAAAGTCTGAATGATTACTTTGAGCGCGCCTGTGCGCATGGTGGGCAAACACCGCATTTGTTAAATGAAGCTTTGTCCTGGCATGCCCAGTTTGAAGAAACCGGTTCAATGAAAATTGCTTAGTTCTCTTTCTTAAAATAAGCCCAAAATAAAGCCTGTGAATCACGGGCTTTATTTATTGTACTAGATAAATATTTTAGTTCTGAATCAGACGTGGGTTATTAAAGACTTTATCCAAGATATGCCGATGAATGAAACGCAGTTTATCTTTCACAGCTTCAGTCAGCTTAAAGGGGTAAGCATCTTCCAGACCCATACTGCGGTTTAAGGCATTCAAATTAAAAGTCAGGGTGACCCAGTTTTCCAGGATATGTTCAAAATCCTGTCCACCAATCGGGCATTCTTTAAAGTCCATACTGGCTAGATTTCGGCCATTACCTTCCACGCGTAGACCGGCATAAAATGCAGTTTCCAGTGTTTCCATGATATGCAGATAATGTGACCAGGTTTCAGCCCAATCTTCCCACGGGTGTGCAGTGGCATAGGGACTAATATATTTTTCATGCCAGTTGATAGGCGCACCTTGATTATAGTGCCTCTCTAGTGCTTCACTATAATTTTGCCGCTCATCTCCAAAATAATGGCGAAGTTCATCGAGTAATTCCGGATGTAGATGCTGGATGACATTAAAATAAAAATGCCCACTTTCATGACGAAAATGCCCTAATAATGTCCTGTAATTTTCACCCATATTGACCCGGGTGGTTTCACGATAAACCACATCGGCCTCGAAGGCATTTAAGGTAATCACCCCATTGGCATGGCCGGTAAGTACTGGCTTGTCTTTTTCAGGAAGAAGAAAATCAAAACGCAAACCTAATGGATCATCATCCGAATGTTTTGGACGAGGCATAATGTTCATACGTTGGGTCAGATATAGAAACCGGCGTTTGGCTTCCTCAAGCCGATACCAGTAAATCATGTTTTCGGCATTTTCCAGATTTGGAATTACATGAGTCAGCTGGCAGGATTCGCAAAAATCTTCCTCGTCATCTACGGGGATCATCCAGTTACATACCTGATAATGGGTATAGTTATAACAAGGTTTATAACGGGAATATTGATACTTCTCGGCAACGGGAACCCACTCCTGAGCATTCAGCTTTTTAAATGTCGTCATTTCTTTTTCGGATGCGATATAGCCGATAGACGAAAGGCAGTGATCACATACGAATTTGGCGAAAAAGATCTGCTGTTCGCAAACTGGACATTCAAAATACTTCATCGATACTCCCTGCAAAATGAATGAATTACAATGAATTACTGAAACTCTATAATTTATATTCAGATTGCATTGCGGAATTTTATCCTGTTTAAAAATTCATCATAAAAATTTCTTAAAAAACACTATGTTGATTAATTGTAAAATGCGTGTGATCAATTATTCATTAAATTATAGTTTAGTGACTGTTTATAGACGAAAAGCTGACAGAAATAAAAAAACCGATGAACTGACTTATGTATTTTTTTCTTAAATAAAAACGAGAGTATCAATTTAAAAAAACTGAATAATGCAAACTATAAAAAAATTAGAGATCAAAAATTATTGAAAAAAATTGATTGAATAGCGTTTTTCATAAGACCTAATTGGTATATATTTTCCTCAATGTTAAAACATACATCGTGCAGAAAAATAAATTATTTTTCATTTTATAGTTCTGCTTTTGGGGTATTAAAATATGATGAAGATAAGAAAAGCCACTGTTCAGGACACACTAGCAATTGCGAACGTCATTGCCCCATTTGTTGATGTCTTGATTTCTAGTGAAGAGGGACGCAAGCGTTTTCAACCTGAAATTCTTCAGACCATTTTTGATCGAGCTGATATTCATTATTTTGTTGGAGAAATTAATCAAAAAATTGTGGGCGTGGTGGCCTATATGGAACCTGCACACTTCATGCACTTTTTTCTGGATCCAGCTTATCAGGGGCAGGGATATGGACGACAAATGTGGAATTTTTTAGAAGAACAAATCTGTAATCAAGGGCATCAAAGGATCACAGTCAAATCCAGTTTATATGGCTTCAATATTTATAAAAAATTTGGTTTTGTAGAAACAGGTGAACTTACTCATGAACATGGCATTCGCTTTATTCCAATGGAAAAAGTTTATTCTGATGAAACATCTTCAGTCTCTTAAAATAGAAGAGCCGTTTATTATAAGTTAATCAAAGATCAGGAGTTATTTTCTTATTTATTAGCATAGTTGGAATCTGAGAAATCAATTTTATCCCTGTCAAATTGATAAATTTTAATTATTTTTAAATTAGAAAATTAAACTTTTAGCTATTAGCCATTATCTCATTTTTAATTAGTCATAGATTGTACTAAGGCATAGAATTAATTCACTTTTACGGTATTAATGATCAGGGTATGGCAATCAGCTGGATTTTCTTTACTTTAATGGCTGCATTTATGCAGGCCTGGCGAAATGCCTTTCAAAAGCAGCTCAGTACCACTGTCGATATTTGGGGCGTGACACTGGCACGTTTCCTGTTTGGCTTTCCGTTGGCCGGGCTTTACATTGCAGCTTTATACCACTTCAAACCGGTAGAAAGTGTGGTGCATTTTACCCCGAAGTATTGGATCTATATTCTGATTGCCGGTATTAGCCAGATTCTGGCAACCGCCTTGATGGTGCAGCTGTTTAAACAGAAGAATTATGCGATTGGCGTTGGACTGGCAAAAAGTGAAGCGATTCTGGCAGCCATTATCGGAGTGATTTTTCTTTCAGATCATCTTTCTGTACTGGCATGGATCGGGGTGCTGATTGGTGGCTATGCGGTATTCCTGCTGAGTAAGGGCAATCAGCTCACCGGCCTATCCACCAAGACTTTAGCCATCGGAATCGGCAGCGGTTTGAGCTTTGCTATTACTTCACTCTTGGTACGTGAAGCCAGTCTGGAACTACCAATGTTGCCAACCGTACATCGCGCTTCATGGGTACTAATTTCGGTGATTGGTTTCCAGTGCATCAGTATGCTGATTTACCTCAGTCTGTTTAGCCGAAAAACCTTAGTTGCCATGTGGCAACGTTTAGGTCTAACCTTTAGAGTCAGCTTCTGCAGCTTTATAGCATCCCTCGGCTGGTTTACCGCCATGAGTATGATGAGCGTGCCAATCGTGAAAACCTTGGGACAAATCGAAATCCTGTTCAGTCTGCTAATCTCCGCTTATTTCTTTAAAGAAAAACTGGCGCGTGCCGAACATTGGGGCTTGGGACTGGTGGTGATTGCAGCGATGCTAGTGATCTGGGCCTGATTAAATACCTGTATTCATAATAATCAAAAGGCCACGATATTCCGTGGCTTTTTGATTTTCTAAAATTAATCAGACTGAAATAAATTCTTTTACTGCCTGATTAAAGGCTTCTGGCTGTTCGACATTGGAAATATGCGAGGCATCTATTCCATATAGCTGGCTGTTCGCAATACGTTGCTGCATAAACTGGCCATCTGCAACAGTCGTCACCGGATCCTGCTGACCCGCAATAATCAGCACAGGGATTTGAATGCTACTAAGTTGTTCGCGGACATCCGCCTTAGCCAGAGCTTCACAGCAGTTTGCATAGCCTTCTGGGCTGCCAGCTCCGAGGTCGTTTGAAAGTTCTGCAACGACTGCCGGGTTGCTCTGGATAAAGGGATCGGTAAACCAGCGTGATGCCGCAGTTGCAGCAATCGGAGCAAGACCTTGCTCACGGACAAGCGCAGCACGGTCTTGCCATGCCTGTTCCTGTCCAATTTTGGCTGCAGTATTGCAGACAATCACGTGGCTAAAACGTTCTGGTTTATGAATCGCCAACCATTGACCGGTTAAGCCACCCATAGAAATACCACAGAATGCTGCTTTTGCAATATCCAAATGATCCAGTAGATTCACGACATCCTGACCCAGCTGCTCCAAGCTATACGGGCCTTGTGGTGCTTCCGAACCACCATGACCACGGGTGTCATAGCAGATTACGTAATGATCCTGCTGGAAATGTTCAATCTGTGGCTGCCACATGCTGTATTTGGTACCCAGTGAGTTGGAAAATACCAAGGCAGGTTTGTTGGCATCCCCAAAAGTCTGGTAATTAATCTGGGCATCATTTGATGTAAATGTTGGCATTTGTTATTCCTTTTATTTCCTTCTAAAAGTTCCTCCCTGAACAAGGCATAAGCACTGCTTAAGCCTTGTGCAAGAAAGGGAGGTTAGGAGGGATTTTTTAAACACGTTCAATAATCAGCGCGATACCTTGACCTACGCCAATGCACATAGAGCAGAGAGCATATTTCCCGCCAGTCTGTTCCAGCTGGTTCAGTGCGGTTGTCACCAGACGGGCACCGGAAGCACCGAGTGGATGACCCAAAGCAATCGCACCACCATTTGGATTGACTTTCTCTGAACCGTCTTCGATACCCAAGTCACGGGTACATGCCAGTGCCTGAGCAGCAAAAGCTTCATTCAGCTCAATCACATCCATCTGCTCTAAAGTCAGACCGGTTTGTACCAGTAATTTCTTGATGGCAGGTGCTGGACCAAAACCCATGATTCGTGGTTCAACACCTACAACGGTTGAGCCAATAATTTTGGCACGTGGTTTTAAGCCATGCTGAGCAACAGCTTCATCAGATGCAATCAGCAGGGCAGCCGCACCATCGTTAATACCAGAAGCATTACCCGCCGTTACAGTCCCCTCTGCTTTCACCACAGGCTTCAGTTTCGCCAGAGCTTCTGCTGTGGTAGAGGCACGCGGATGTTCATCAGTATCGACAACGATCGGATCGCCTTTACGCTGCGGAATCATCACAGGAATGATTTCCTTGGCAAAGAAACCTTTGGCTTGTGCTGCTGCTGTACGTTGCTGGCTGGTCAGGGCAAACTTGTCTTGATCTTCACGATTAATATTGAACTGTTCTGCCACGTTTTCAGCAGTTTCCGGCATGGTTTCCACGCCATACAGTTCTTTCAGTTTCGGGTTGATAAAACGCCAGCCCATGGTGGTGTCTTCAATTTTCTGGCTACGGCCATAAGCGGTTTCTGCTTTACCCATGACAAAAGGGGCGCGTGACATGGATTCCACACCACCAGCCACAATCAGATTCGCTTCACCGGCTTTAATGGCACGTGCCGCAATCGCTATTGCATCCAGGGAGGATCCGCAAAGACGGTTAATGGTAGTGGCTGGCACTTGATAAGGTACACTTGCAAGCAGTGCTGACATACGACCCACGTTGCGGTTGTCTTCACCGGCCTGATTGGCACAGCCGTAGATAATGTCATCAACTTTTTCCCAGTTGATACTTGGGTTGCGTTCCATCAAGGCTTTAATCGGGATCGCGCCAAGATCATCAGCACGAACAGGTGCCAGCCCACCAGCATAGCGACCGAATGGGGTACGAATGGCATCGATGATATATGCATTTTTCATTGTGTATTTGCTCACATATTTAAAAGAAGAAAACTCCTCCCTTTTTAAAGGGAGGTTGGGAGGGATTTAATGAAGTAGTTTTAATCCTCAAATCCTCCCTAAATCCCTCCTTTAATAAAGGAGGGACTTCCCCTTAATTTGATTGAGTCGCATCAATCAGTTTGGCACCAGTTAATGCCTGCAATTCTTCAAATGACAGACCTTCAACTTTCTCAATCACTTTCATCCCTTCAGGTGTCACATCAATCACACAAAGATCGGTATAAATACGGTCGACACATTTCAGGCCAGTCGCAGGATAAGACAGTTCGGCCACGATTTTTGGCTCGCCTTTTTTGGTTACGTGATCGGTGGTAATAAAGACTTTTTTCGCACCCACAGCCAGATCCATGGCACCGCCCACCGCTGGAATCGCATCTGATGCACCGGTATGCCAGTTGGCCAGATCACCATTTTCAGCCACCTGGAACGCGCCCAGTACCGCGATGTCTAAGTGACCGCCGCGCATCATCGCAAAAGAATCACCATGATGGAAGAAAGAACCACCTTTGAGCAAGGTCACGAATTCTTTACCGGCATTAATCAGCTCAGGATCGCGGTCTTCTTCAGCAGGAGGAGGACCGAAAGCCAGCAGGCCATTTTCAGAGTGCAGGAATACGTCTTTGTCGCTTGGCAGGTAGCTTGAAATCTTGGTTGGTAAACCAATACCGAGGTTCACATAAGCACCATCAGGAATGTCTTGTGCCACACGTTCAGCGATCTGGTCACGGGTCAGTTTGTTATAGCTCATGAATCTTCTCCTTATCCGTGATTACTGTGCAGGTTTAACTTGAACAACGTGTTGAACAAAAATTCCTGGGGTAATGATGTGCTCTGGATCCAGTGCACCCAGTTCAACCACCTCAGAAACCTGTGCAATGGTTACATCAGCTGCCATCGCCATAATCGGGCCAAAGTTACGGGCAGATTTACGGTAGACCAGATTGCCCCAACGGTCGCCCTGATGGGCCTTAATTAAAGCAAAGTCAGCTTTAATCGGATTTTCCAGGACAAAATCTTTGCCTTCATAGTTCAAGGTTGGTTTGCCTTCAGCCAGCAAGGTACCAAAACCGGTTGGGGTATAGATTGGACCTAAGCCCATACCTGCTGCCTGAATACGGCAAGCCAGATTACCTTGCGGCACCAGTTCCAGTTCGATCTTGCCTGCACGATAGAGTTCGTCAAATACCCAGGAATCAGACTGACGCGGGAAAGAGCAGATAATTTTACGCACAGCGCCCGCTTTAAGCAGTTTCGCCAGACCATAGTCGCCATTACCAGCATTATTATTGACAATAATAAGATCCTTGATTCCCAATTCGATCAGACCATCAATCAGTTCAGCAGGCTGACCCGCTGTCCCAAATCCGCCGATCATAATGGTAGAACCATCCTTGATCTGGGAGAGTGCTTCTTTCAATGATAATGAACTTTTATCTATCATAATCTGGTCCTTACATACCCTAAACTAATGGATGTCTTTAAATTCGTTTTGAATCTGATGTTGCAACCGGAACAGCATTACGGTCTTTCTGTGACAGCAGAAAATGTGCTACCAGGCCAATACAAATCCCCCAAAAGACTGAACTCAGCCCCAAGAAATGCATGCCGGAAGCAGTTGCTAAAAAGGTGATCAGTGCGGCATCACGTTGCGACTCTTTGCCCATCGCCATAGAGATGTTAGTGGCAATTGCTCCGAGTAAGGCCAGTCCTGCCAAAGCTGCAATTAATTCCTTCGGCATCAGGCTAAACAGCATGACAATGCTGCCGGCAAACAGGCCGCCTAAAATATAAAAAAGCCCGTTCGCCACACCCGCGATATAACGCTTTTCTTTCAGCTCGTGCGCGTCTTTGCCTAAACACAATGCGGCCGTAATAGAGGCCAATACAATAGTAATCCCCCCCACACAGGCTACTGCGAGCGAGGCAATACTGGTTGCACTGATAATTGGCTTGGCAGGCATGTCATATCCACTGATCTTGATAATGGCCATTCCTGGTAAGAACTGGCCCGACAGACTGACCAGAATAAGCGGGAGGGCCAGATTCAGGGTGGAACTCCAAGTCCATTCCGGTGCAATAAATTGCGGAATTGCCAGACTGAAATCTGCCGTGACCGGATTAATCTTGCCCAGCAGCATGCTTAAAATCACACCGGCAACCAGCACCCAGACCATGGCATAACGTGGACTGAAACGCTTGGCCAGCAAAAACACCGCCAGCATGCCAAAGACGATATAGGGCATGGTATCGGTCGCGGTGAACAATCCTAAACCAAACTGCAGTAAAATTCCGGCCATCATTCCGGCAGCGACTTCCTGGGGAATCCAGGACAGCAATTTGTCGAAATAACCGGTAATCCCAATGAGAAAAATCACCACAGCAGAGGTGATATAGGCCGCAACCGCTTCATTGAGCGAAATATCGGGAAACAGCGTGACCAATAGTGCCGTTCCGGGCGCAGACCAGGCGGTGACAACAGGTATTTTGTATTTAATCGATAAAAAGATACCTGCGAGCGCCGCACCAATAGAAATTCCCCAAATCCATGAAATCATCATGTCTGGGGAAACCTGGGCTTGCTGCGCTGCCTGGAAAAAAATGATCAGTGGTCCTGAATAGGAAATCAGCACTGCTAGAAATCCTGCAACAGTCGCTGAAATTGACCAGTCATTTTTTAATGTCTGAAACAGGGTGTTCATTGGTAATGTGCCTCCTTGCGTCGAACCATGAGCCTGTCAAAAATCGTGATGATCAGGACTAGCCTTGATCTCCACCACCGACCGGTACTACGGTACCTGTCATATAAGATGATTCATCGGAAGCCAGGAATAGAATGGCATTTACTTGCTCCTGAATCGTGCCGTAACGTCCCAGGAAAGTACGGTCAATAGTTTGATCCACCACTTGCTGCATCCATACTTTTTCAGTTTCCGTTAATGGATTGGCATTGCGCGGTACTTTACGGGGAGGTGCTTCGGTGCCACCCGTTGCAACTGCATTAACGCGAATACCATCTTTGGCATGTTCAAAGGCAAGGGAAGCCGTCAGGCCATTTACGCCACCTTTCGATGCCGAATATGGCACACGGTTAATGCCGCGTGTGGCAATAGAAGATACGTTTACAATGGTACCCTTCTGATTTTTAATCATTTCTGGTAAAACTGCACGGCAGCACCACAGCGTTGGAAACAGCGAACGGTTCACTTCCTTGATAATTTCCTCTTCAGAAAATTCCTCGAAAGGTTTCATCCAGATCGCGCCACCGACGTTATTGATGAGCGCATCGACACGACCATAGGTTTCTAGCGCTTTTTCAACGACTGACTGAGCACCGGCAAACGTTTCCAGATTGGCTTTGACGGTAATCGCATCACCGCCAGTCGCTTCAATTTCAGCCAGAACTTCTTCCACATAAGGGGAAAGATCAGCCATGACGACTTGAGCGCCTTCGCTCGCCACTTGCAGCGCGACACCGCGCCCGATGCCCTGAGCGGCACCGGTCACGATTACAACTTTATTTTCAAATCTTGGGTTACAGTTCATGAGGTTCTCCGGCTTCTAAACTTAGTTGGCAGAGAATTTTTCAAACAGGAAGCTGGCAGGTTTGACACCTTCAGCATCCAGCCAGCTGCGAACCGCTTCAACCATTGGCACCGGACCACACAGGTAGATGTCGACATCTCCAGCATTCAGCCATTCGTTTTCGATATGACCGGTCACATAGCCTTTACGTTCATGTGCAGATTCCGGGTTTGCCACTACAGTACGGTATTCGAACCACGGGAATTTGTCCTGAAGTTCATTCAGCTTTTCGATTGCGATCAGGTCAAAGTCATTGGTCACACCAAATACCAGACGTACTGGATGTTCCGAACCTTTTTCTTCCAGAACTTGCAGCATAGACAGGAACGGGGCAATCCCGGTACCACCTGCCAGCATCAATACCGGCCGGGTCACATTACGCAGATAGAAGCTGCCGAATGGACCGGTAAAGGTCATTTTGTCACCGGCTTTTGCGTCAGCGCTGAGGAAGCTCGACATTTTGCCGTTAGGGACATTACGTACTACAAAACCAGTTAAACGGTTACCCGGTTTAGAGCTGAATGAGTAAGAACGGGTTTCAGTGGTTCCAGGAATACCGACATTGACATATTGACCTGCCAGAAAGTGAATGTCTGGTTGACCTTCGTCTAACTGGATATCAAAAGTAATAGTTGAATCAGACAGGTTTTCTACACGCGCCAGCGCACCCTGGAAAGTATGAATTTCGGTTTTACACACTTCTGAAGAAGCCTGAATCTGGAACACTGCATCTGACGTTGGCTTACATTGGCAAGCCAGGATAAAACCTTCTGCGGCTTCTTCTGGTGTCAGTGCATCTTCAATGTACATTTCTTCAGGCATGTCATACGCACCTGATTCACAAAAAGCGCGGCACGTTCCACATGCACCGTCACGGCAATCTAGAGGGATATTGATCTTTTGACGGTAAGCTGCATCGGACAAGGTTTCGCCTTGGGCAACACTAATAAAACGTGTAACGCCATCTTCAAATTGGAGTGCAACATTGTGGTTTGACATGGCTGAATATCCTATATAAATCTTTGAAACTTAGCCTTTCAGCCATATTTCCCCGGCTGAAAGGTTTGACCTTGCTGTCGAGACAGTCTTAGAGGTGATAAATGTCGATAACCTGGTTGATGTAATCGTTTTTCAGTACCACGTATTTGCTTAAAATCTGTGGTTTTTCGCCTGAAAAATCGATTACATAACGAGACATACCGAAGTAGCTGTAACTGGTTTTGTAGCGGAAACTCAGGGTATTCCAGTTAAAACGTACAGTGACCTTGTCGCCATCACGTTCCACAATTTCAATATTGCAGATGTTGTGGCTGGTACGGGTATCCGGCATGGTGGCAGATGAACGTTCTGTCTTGATCCGGAACACACGGTCTTCAAGACCCTGACGGTCTGGGTAGTAAATCAGTGAGATTTCAGACTGTGGATCTTCAGTCAGACGGTCATCATCATCCCAAGCAGGCATCCAGAAAGAAGCAGTAGGGGCGTAGCACTGTAACCAGTCATCCCATTGCTCATCATCTAAAAAGCGGGCTTCCTGATACAGGAACTGTGCAATATTTTCTAAAGTGATGTCGCTCATGCGGTTTCTCCTTCAGTGCTTGCAGCAATTTCTTTTTCAGTCGCAATGCCTTTTTTGATCAGCTCTAACCAGTACTGGTGCTGAGCCAGGTACAGGCCTTCATCTTCTGTTTTAATACCAGACAGTTTTGGTTTCAGGCCAATTTCATTGGCTGCATCATCTGGCCCTTGAATCCAGTGCTTAGACCCGCGACACATGTCGTTCCATTCCAGTGCGATCCCGGCATAACCAGCCTGACAGGCACGGAATTCTTCCAGATCGTCTGGGGTAGCCATACCAGAAGCATTAAAGAAATCTTCATACTGACGGATACGGCGAGTGCGTGCTTCCGGCTCTTCACCGACAGGACCGATACAGTAAATCGTCACTTCAGTCTTATCGACAGAGATTGGACGCAGAACACGGATTTGTGAGCCGAACTGATCCATGAAGTAAACGTTTGGATAGATACACAGGTTACGTGAACGTTCGATCATCCATTTCGCCATGGCTTCACCATACCGTTCGGTATATTCATCTTTCTTGGCAAAGTTTGGACGGTCTTCCGGGTTGGCCCATTGTGTCCAAAGCAGCATGTGACCATGTTCAAAGCCGTAAGAACCACCGCCTTGTTTGCCCCATGAACCTGCGCTCATGGCACGAATATTATCGCCAGCTTCTTTTTCCTTACGTTGCTGAGTCGTTGCAGCATAGTTCCAGTGCACGGCAGAGACGTGATAACCATCGGCACCGTTTTCTGCAGTCAGCTTCCAGTTACCTTCATAGGTATAAGTCGACGAACCGCGTAAAACTTCCAGACCTTGCTCAGACTGACCCACGATCATGTCGATGATCTTGGTGGCTTCACCCAGGTATTCTTCCAGAGAAGGAACATCCGGATTCAGGCTGCCAAACAAGAAGCCTTTGTAATTTTCAAAACGGGCTACTTTTTTCAGGTCATGAGAACCGTCCTGGTTAAAGCAATCTGAATAGCCTGCATCAGCCGGATCTTTCACTTTTAACAGCTTGCCCGAGTTATTGAATGTCCAGCCATGGAATGGGCAGGTATAGGTTGCTTTATTGCCACGCTTATAACGGCACAGTTGTGCACCGCGGTGAGAGCAGGCATTGATCATGGCATTCAGTTCGCCATTGCGGTTACGTGCAATGATGATTGGCTGACGGCCAATATGGGTTGTGTAGTAATCGTTGTTATTGGGAATCTGGCTCTCATGGGCCAGATAAACCCAGTTTCCTTCAAAGATGTATTTCATTTCCAGATCAAACAGGGCTTGATCAGTAAATACGGAACGGTGCAGTTTAAATTCACCAGATTCAAAATCATCGACCAGTAATTCATCAATACGGTCTAAATGGCTGGTGTTAATTACAGGAATACGAGGCATGTCCAGTCTCCGACTTTCCAAGGAGGGGAAGTCATCGGGATGTTGCTCAGACTGACATCCCGATTCCATTTTGAATTAAGCGCTTGCGCGACGACGTTCTACTTCAGTGCTTGGCGCTGCAGCCTGGTCTTTCACCAGTTCAATATTGAACTGGATATGTTTGAATGGACCATTTAAACCACGGCGTGCGATTTCAGCTTCATCGGTCACATCAACAGCGGTTGCGACCAGACCATCACGTGTGGCGAAGGCAAAGTCATCCCACAGGTATTGATCGCCTTCGATATTGAACTGTGTGGTTAACTTTCGGTAACCCGGTGCAGATACGAAGTAATGCACATGAGATGGGCGGTTACCGTGACGACCTAATTTGTCCAGTACGAACTGGGTAGTACCTTCAGGTGGACAGCCATAACCGACCGGCATGGTAGTCAGGGCAACATATTTACCGTCTTGATCGGTAAAGATAGAACGGCGTAGGTTAAAGTCAGATTGCGACTTGTCAAAGAAAGAGTAGTTGCCCAGGCTGTTGGCATGCCAGACTTCAACTTTTGCACCTTCAATGATGTTGCCGTCAGTATCGGTCACTGTGCCTTCAATAATCAGGGTTGGAATTTTGCCCTCTTCAGAACCGTCATCCATACGCGCAAAACCAACTGACTCAGGAGCACCTGCAACATACAGCGGGCCTTCGATGGTACGTGGTGTACCGCCAGTAATGCCTGCTTTGGCATCTGCTTCATCCGCGCGTAAGTCTAAGTAATGTTCCAGACCCAGACCTGCAGCCAGTAAGCCTAATTCATTGGCTTGACCTGCATCAGTAAAGTATTCCAGACCTTTCCAGAGTTCAGTCTGAGAAATATCAAGATCTTCAATAGCCTGGAAAAGATCACCTAATAAACGTACAACAACTTGTTGTACACGCTCATCAACTGGTCCTGTCGCTGTATCGACATTCATTTTTTTAACCAGTGCATCAATTTCTTGGCGGTTCATACTATTGCTCCTAAAGTATGTCTTTCATATTTTAGTGGCGCATGTTTAGCATTCGTTTGGCTGGCTAAATCTTGCTGGCCACAAGTCCTTTTGGATTACCCTCAGGTGTAAGGGGGGAAGAAAACTCTTTCATTTCCATTCCCGAATTTATTCATTACTTGTCATCATCCCGAATCGATGATGGATGGCGGTTCAATGCCATAACTTTGATGTTCATATACGGGTAGAGCGGCAAGCCTTGTAGCAGGTTGTGCAACTCTTCATTGCTTTCAACATCAAAAATACTGATGTTTGAATACTGTCCGGTGATGCGCCAGATATGACGCCACTTACCTTGACGTTGCAGATCCTGTGAATAGGCTTTTTCAACTGCCTTAATTTCATTGGTCTGTTCAACCGGCATATCTTTTGGAATATTGACGTCCATTCGTACTTGGAAAAGCATGGGGTTCTCCTGGAATTATTGACGACGCAAGTTGTCAATTTTGTTTTCATCCAACTCAATACCCAGACCTGGTCCTTTCGGAATCTCAAGTTCAAAGTTTTGATACTGGAGTGGGGTTCTTAAAATTTCATCAGTTAACAGCAGTGGACCAAACAGTTCGGTGCCATAAGCGAGACTTTCAAAAGTCGAGAAGGCATGGGCAGAGGCGATCGTGCCCACCGGACCTTCAAGCATGGTGCCGCCATACAGATCGATACCTGCCAGCTGTGCCACTTTTGCAACTTCACAACCTTCAATCAGGCCACCAGATTGCGCCACTTTGACTGCAAAAACTGATGAGCCATGCTGACGTGCGATCTGATAGGCAGACTGCGGACCCATCAAGGATTCATCCGCCATGATGGCGATATCAAAACGCTGGGTCAGACGTCGCATTGCATCCAGATTATCAATGGCACATGGCTGTTCAATCAGGTCAATGCCGCCGTCCTGGAGTAACTGAATGCCTTTAATCGCGTCTAGCTCTGTCCAGGCACGGTTCACATCAACACGGATCGAAATGTCTTTGCCTAATGCCTGTTTAATGGCAAGCACGTGTTCAACATCCTGTTCCACTGGACGAGAACCAATTTTCAGTTTGAAAATATTGTGGCGTTTGGCCGCAATCATTTTCTGGGCTTCAGCAATGTCTTTCTCGGTATTGCCAGATGCCAGGACCCACAGCACTGGTACGCTGTCACGTAAACGTCCACCTAGAATTTCACTCAGTGGCTGGTTCAAACGTTGTGCCTGAATATCCAGTAGCGCAGTTTGAATGGCACACTTGGCAAAACGGTTACCATTAATATTCTTTTTGATGGCTTGTAATGTCTGTGCAACATTCAAACCTGATAATGTTTTCAGAAGCGGTGCAAAGTAAGTCTCAATATTCACTTTGACACTTTCTGGGCTTTCTTCACCGTAGCCTAAACCGCCAATAGTGGTGGCTTCGCCCCAACCCACATAGCCGTCTTCGGTGGTGATTTTGACCAGGACCAGTGTCTGGGTTTGCATGGTTGCGACAGCCATCTTGTGAGGACGGATCGTCGGTATTTGAACCAGCAAGGTTTCAACTGACTTATACATAATTACGCTTCACATTCTTGCTTTAATGTTTTGACTTGATATACCTTAAAAGAATAATTTTGATTGGTCTAAGATCGATTTAGCATTTTTTTATACTTTAAAGGTATGCAATAATATGGAACTCAGGCATTTGCGTTACTTCGTCGCAGTCGTCGAAGAACAAAGTTTTACCAAGGCGGCAGAAAAACTGTTTATTGCTCAACCACCTTTAAGCAGACAGATACAAAATCTGGAACAGGAACTGGATATTCAGCTCTTTGAAAGAGGTAGCCGACCGCTTAAGACCACAGAAGCAGGTCAATTCTTCTATCAACATGCGGTTAAACTTTTGTCTAATGCGGAAGAAATCAAATCGATGACCAAGCGGATTGGTATCGCGGATCGCACCATTAGCATTGGTTTTGTTGGCTCGTTATTGTTCGGTTTGCTATCGCGTATTGTGTTTCTATTTAAGCAGCAACATCCCCAGCTCAAAATTGAGATGGTTGAAATGAATACTTCAGAGCAGATTCAGGCACTTAAAGAAGGGCGGATTGATGTCGGTTTTGGACGTTTAAGGATTTCAGATCCGGCAGTGAAACGGGTGTTGCTGCGTGAAGAACGGCTGATGGTCGCGGCACATTCCAGCCATTTTCTCTCGCAACGAGATGGCGTGAACCTGACTGAACTGGTGGATCAGCCACTCTTTTTATACCCGAATAATGGTAAGGCTAATTTTTCTACCCAGGTGCGCGGTATATTTTCCGAGTATGGGCTGGAACCGAAAAATATCCGTGCAGTCAGTGAATTGCAACTGGCGCTTGGTTTTGTGGCTGCCGGAGAGGGCGTCTGTATTGTGCCGGAAAGTGCCCAGAATATTCGTCTGGCACATTTAAACTTTATCCCTTTATTAGATGAATTTGCGGTCAGTCCAGTTTTTATGGCTATTCGTAATATGGATGAAAGTGAATATATTCGATATCTGTTTGATGCGGTCTATCAGGTCTATGATCTTGAAGCGATTAAATATGATCGTGCTGTATTTTAATTCAGATCAATACCTGTCTGGATCTTATAGGGAATAAAGCGAATCCATATTTTAATATTGAATGAAGGTTTCATTTTTTGGATGAATATCATTAAGGCATAGTAAATAAAGCCTTTTCTTTAAGGCAGACTTTATAGGTATAGAAGCATGCCTATTCAGTTTTGGACATTTATGCACATCTTCTGCATTGTGAATCTCATAAATTGAACTTCACAATTAGGAGGTGGAGATGTCTACAAATAAAGTGAATATAAATACGCTGATTGATGAAGCAAAGTTCACGCCATTTCATTGGGGCGTCCTGATCTGGTGTTTGCTGATCATTATTTTTGACGGTTATGACCTGGTAATTTACGGCGTGGCTTTACCGCTACTGATGCAGGAATGGGCACTCAGTGCAGTACAGGCAGGCATGTTAGCCAGCACCGCCTTGTTCGGTATGATGTTTGGAGCGATGAGTTTCGGCACTTTGTCCGATAAACTGGGACGTAAAAAAACCATCATGATCTGTGTCGCGATCTTTAGTGGTTTTACGTTTATCGGTGCCTTTGCAACATCACCTGTCGAATTCGGAATTTTACGCTTTCTTGCCGGACTCGGAATTGGGGGCGTGATGCCAAACGTTGTTGCCCTGATGACGGAATACGCACCAAAAAGGATTCGCAGTACATTAGTTGCCTTGATGTTTAGTGGCTATGCCATCGGAGGCATGACATCTGCTTTGCTTGGCGCATGGCTGGTACCACAGTTCGGCTGGAAAATCATGTTCTTGCTTGCGGGTACTCCTTTACTGTTCCTGCCGATACTCTGGAAATATTTACCAGAATCCCTGATGTATCTGACCAATAAGCAGCAAACGGCTGAAGCGCAAAATATTATCCAGAAAATCTCGCCAACCCAGGTAATTGGATCTGACACCCAGTTCGTCCTGAATGAAGTACAAAAAGGCGATGAAGCACCTTTAAAAGCATTATTTCAGCAAGGCCGCACATTTAGTACCTTTATGTTCTGGCTGGCATTTTTCATGTGTCTATTAATGGTCTACGCACTGGGTAGCTGGTTACCAAAACTCATGATTCAAGCCGGATATTCACTGGGTGCCAGCATGATCTTCCTGTTTGCCCTGAATATTGGTGGCATGATCGGGGCTATTGGTGGGGGTTATCTGGCAGACCGTTTCCATATCAAAAAAGTGCTGACCATCATGTTTCTTTGCGGGGCAGCTTCTTTAATCCTGCTCGGTTATAACAGTCCGCAATTCGTGCTTTACAGCTTGATTGCTGTGGCCGGTGCAGCAACCATTGGTTCTCAAATCCTGCTCTACACCTTCGTGGCGCAATATTATCCATCAACGGTGCGTTCCACTGGCATGGGTTGGGCTTCCGGAATTGGACGTATCGGTGCGATCGTTGGACCGGTATTGACAGGTGCTTTACTCACCATGAATTTACCGCATCAAATGAACTTCTTTGCAATTGCGATTCCCGGTTTGATTGCTGCGCTGGCAATTTTCCTGGTGAACTTAAAGATGTCTGTAGAAGGTCAAGCCCTTGCTACACCTGAGATTCGCACTGATTCTCTCGCTGAAAAAGCAAGTTAATGGATTAAATATCAATTAATAAAGAAAACACTTCTAATGATAGAGATCGCCATCGTAAGCGGTGGTGATCTGTTGCTAGAATCGAGACGCATAATAAAAAAGTGAGTTTAGGATGAACACGAAACAATTATTTAATAATCAAACAATCACATTAAAACGCACGGTTCTGATGAGCATGATGGCAATGAGTTTAGGGGGCCTTAGCTTGTCTACCCAGGCACAAACTCCAGCTCAGTCCAATCAGCAGGAAATTGAGCAGTTGCGTCAGGAGGTTCAAGCTCTACGCGCCTTGATTGAACAGCAGCAGACTCAGACAGCTGCTGTGACTGCACCTGTAGCGACAACGCCGGCACCTGCAAATACAGCAGTAGCCCCTGCGAGCAAACCTGTGATGAAAATTGCCAGTGGGGCCGAGTTTAATCTATACGGTAATATCCGTGCTGATGCCTCTTATCAGGCTGAGGGCGGTGCAGCGACACGTATGTATAACCAGATTAATGCCGTACCTCTTGAAGGCACAGGTGAACGCAGTGATGAGTTTAAATCCACGCTTTCAGCCACCCGTTTAGGGATGGATTTTAAAGCGCCCGTGGGTGCTGGGGATAATGCCTTAAGCGGTAAGATTGAGGTCGATTTCCTGGGTGGAGCTGGTTTTGACAACCTGCGTATTCGCCATGCCTATATCAGCTATGCTGACTGGTTAATTGGTCAAACCTGGTCAAACTTTGCAACTCCGGACTATATACCTGAAACAGTAGATGCGCTGGTTTATGCTGGCGGTTCAATTAAACGGACGCCTCAGATTCGTCATACCAGTAATTTGAGTCCGGCAACCAATCTGGTGCTTGCAGTAGAAGACCCGAAAGATGCGACCATTACTGGAATCAAACAGCGTTTACCTGCCTTAACTGCACGCTTAAATCACAAATTTGCAGATAATCTTTCTGTCAGCGCGCGTGCGATGGGGAATGAAAAACGTGTGAATGAAGATGAAAAAACTGCATGGGGTGTGGGTTTAGGTGCGAAATATGAGTTTGTTTCAGGCACCAGTCTTAAGGCAGATTATTATCATGTCAAAGGTGATAGCAGCTTTGTCTCTTACGCTAATCCTGGCGTAGTTCGAGCTCCTAATGGTGATCTTCTACAGAGTGAATTTGACTCGATTACGGTTGGTCTAACGCAGCAGTTTAATGATAAATTGCGTGGCACAGTAGGCTATGGTTATATGAATTTCGACCAAGATAATGGCTATCTTGCTGCTCCTGGTCTGACTCTAACAGCAGTGAACAAAGACCTTTGGCAGGCTTGGGCCAATGTGTTCTATAACCCTACAAAACCGCTGAGTTTTGGCCTGGAATATGTTTATGGTGAACGTGAAGCATTGGGTGCTGCACCAAATGGCAGTACAAAAGGTGAAGATAACCGAGTGAATGCAGTTGCAATTTACAGTTTCTAAGCTCTAGCGATTTTACATAAGAGACTTAAAGCGTGGATGAATTAATCCACGCTTTTTATATGATTCAGGATCACCTCTGCCAGCACATTGACAGCGTTTTCTATCTCAGAGGTCCAGTCAAATGAGCAATTCAAACGAATATAATTCTGGCTGGTATGTTCCGGTTTAAACAGCAAAGCGGGTGCAATAGCAATATTGTGCTGAATCAGCTGTTCATATAAAACCTGTCCATCCAGCTGTTCGGGCAATTTGATCCAGAGAAAATAGCCACTGGAATAATAATAAATTTCACAGACTGAATCTAAACGCGCTTTGAGTTCCTGATAAAACTTTTGCTTATACTTTTCCAGCTGCTGTCTTAAATGGCGCAAATGCTTTTCATAATGATGATGGGACAGAAAATCGACCAGTGCATTTTGTAATAGCGGACTAACAGTCAAAGTACTCATGAGCTGTAAATGCTGGATTGCATCAGAAAATGGGCCAGCGAAAACCCAGCCGACCCGCGCACCCATGCCCAAGGTTTTGGAAAATGAAGAGCAGTGCAATACCCGTTGATGCTGATCAAAATATTTCACGGAAACCGGTTTATGAGCGCCGTAATTGAGTTCCTGATAGACATCATCTTCAATCAGATATACCTGATATTCATTCAACAGTTCCGCAATTCTTTGCTTGATCTCTGAATTTACCGTAAAGCCAATCGGATTATGCACATTCAGCATCAGCCAGCAAACTTTGATCGGGTACTGTTTTAGGGCTTGTTCAAATGATTCCAGGTCAAAACCAAACTGTGGATGTTCAGGGATTGTGATCACCTGCAAACCTAAACGTTCAGCCGCCTGCCAGGCACCATAAAAAATGGTTTGCTGGAGCAGAATAAAATCACCAGGTTGAGTCAAAGCCTGTAAAGACAGATTAAGGGCTTCCAATGCACCAGAAGTAATGACAATGTCATCCGAAGTGCAGTTTATGCCTTGTAACTGATAGCGGTTAGCAATCAGTTGGCGTAATTCCTGATTACCCGGTGGCATATGATTTTGATGGCTATAACTGCTTTTTCTTTTGCTATGCTGCGCCAAAATCTGCATAAACCGGCTGTTATATAACAGTTCAGCATTTGGAAAAGCTGAACCAAAAGGCGCAATATTTGGAGTTTGCAGTGACTTTAAATAATTAAATACCACAGAGTTAATTTTAACTTTGGAGTTTAAGCCAATCTGTACCGCGGGTTCTTTGCTGTTATAGGTTTGAGGTCGCTCCGCAATATAGTAGCCAGATTTATCTTTGGCATAGACCAATCCTTGCGATTCAAGCACCTGATAGGCATTAAGCACCGTCATCAGGCTATAGCCGGACAGTTCAGTTTGTTCCCGTAATGAAGGTAATTTGTCATGCGCCTTCCATGCGCCATTTTCAATCATCTGGCGAATATTTTGGGCTAGCTTTTCAGATTTGAACATAAGAAAATAAAATCTAAACTGTACTAATATAATCAGAATTATATTATGAATAAGTTATTAAAATATAACAAATCAAAAAAATAAGTGGCTAACTGTTATATTTTTTTAAATGAATATTGTATCTATACAGCTGATTTAGGTCTGCTGATAATAAAACTCATAACGCCAGACCAACCTATGGGTGATCATATGAATTCAGAAGACAACAAAGCACCAAAATATGCGGATAGCAGTATTTCTGATGCAGCATTCAAGAAGATGATTCTCTGGTTTGCACTTTATGCCGGTTTATTCTGCCTCGGCGTTATCTTTGTAGTAAATGCAGACAAAATTATGATGAGCGGCTTTTAAAATTCTCTTCTCCCTGAACACTATCATCGCCCCAATCTAAATTGGGGCTTTTTTATGCCACACATTACCAGTTTTATTTTCTACTTTTTCTGCATCCACTCTATGACTTTGTCACAATTTGACACTCACAAAGTCAGATTTCCTTGCTAGATTCAGACTGTTTGATGATAAAAATGAATACAGGCTTTTCGCCAGCGCATCATACAGAAATAACAACGATATAGCAGATGGACAAACAACAAGGATAAAGGAGTGAAGCATGCTCGGAAATATGATGTTCCAGCCCTTACTGATCAGCAGCATGATTGAACATGCCGGTCGTTATCATGCCGATACCGAGATCATTTCTAAAAATACTGATACCAGCATTAAAAAGACCAATTGGGGAGAAATCCGGGAAAACTCGAAACGTTTTGCCAATGTATTACAGCAATTCGGTCTGACACTCGGCGACCGGGTTGCAACCATTGCCTGGAATAATCATCGACATCTAGAATCTTGGTATGCCATTTCGGGAAGTGGGCTGATTTGCCATACCATTAACCCGCGGTTATTTCCGGAACAGCTGGTATTTATTATCAATGATGCTGCCGATCGAATACTGCTGTTTGATAAAACCTTTGCACCTTTAATTAAAGCCGTCAAACCGTTATTAAAAACTGTAGAACAGTATATCTGTCTGGATGCTGAAGATTCGTCGATTCGTGAAGCCATTCCGGAAGTTCAGTTTTATGACGATTTGCTTGCCCAGCAATCTGCAGAATTTGACTGGCCTGAACTGGATGAAAATACAGCGAGTTCACTGTGTTATACATCCGGTACGACTGGAAATCCGAAAGGGGTTTTATATAGCCATCGCTCAACAGTATTGCATAGTTACGCCATCATCATGCCGGATTCCCTGAATGTGGCAGCGCGTGACATCATGCTGCCAGTGGTACCAATGTTCCATGTCAATGCCTGGGGAACTCCATATGCCGCTGCCATGGTCGGTTGTACTTTGGTGTTGCCGGGGCCGGGCCTGGATGGAGCCAGTCTGGTCAATCTGATTGATACGTATAAAGTATCTGTGGCTTTAGGTGTTCCAACGATCTGGCAAGGGCTGATTGCGGCTGCCCAGCAAAGTGGTTCAAAACTGGAAAGCCTGAAACGGAATGTGGTCGGTGGTTCTGCCTGTCCACCGGCTATGCTGAAAACCTTTAAAGAGCAGTTTAACTGTGAAACCATTCATGCTTGGGGGATGACTGAAACCAGTCCACTTGGTAGTGCCAATCAGCTAAAAACCAAACATCTTGATCTAGCGGATGAAGAAAAAATGCAGATTCGCTTGTCTCAAGGTCGTCCACCGTTTGGCGTTGATTTGCGCTTAACCGATGAAGAAAAAGGAACTCAGGAAATTGCCCGCGACGGTGAAACCATAGGTAATCTGCAAATTAAAGGGCACTGGATCATTGATCATTATTTTGGTAAAGAAGAATCTGCGCTCACAGCAGATGGCTGGTTTGATACCGGAGATATTGCTACCTTAAATGAAGATGGATTTATGAAGCTGTGTGACCGTTCCAAAGATCTGATCAAGTCAGGCGGTGAATGGATCTCTTCAGTCGATCTTGAAAATATGGCGATGGGACATCCTGAAATTGCCATGGCTGCCGTGATTGCGGCACAGCATCCTAAATGGGATGAGCGTCCCGTTCTGATTGCGATTAAAAAGCCAGAGAGTCATGTGAGTGAAGCTGAAATGCTGGATTACTATGCGGACAAGGTCGCTAAATGGCAAATTCCGGATCGCGTGATCTTTGTAGATTCTATTCCGTTAAGTGGAACCGGCAAGATGCTGAAAAAAGACCTGCGTGAACTTTATGGCTCTATCTTGCTGGAACAGGCCGTAGGTTAAGCTATTTCTTTAAAAGGTAAAATTTTGCCTTTTTAACTCACCGAATATTTAAAACAGAAACTGATCTCTTATATAGAGGTCAGTTTTTTTATATGTTTTTGCTAAAAATATACAGACCAAAAAAGCAATTTATTCAGTTCATACAGTTTTAACAGCACTTTCTGGCTAGGATTGTCTTACAAAAAGTCCAACTATGGTTTCTAAGCACATAATTTGACCTACATTGACATGGTGTGAGCTTCAAAATTCTTTATTCTGGACTACATAATAAATAGACAGTTGTACATTAATGCTGTCTGCGGAATAGAGGGGATAAAAATGACAAGTATGACAACCTACAAGCCGCATTGGATTCGTGAAGATTTCATTGATTTTGTTGGTGAAAAAATCCATCCAACCTGGGCACTCAAAAAAGTCAAAGCATCGGTCGTGAATATTCAGGCGGTTAGCCCAGACTTTTTCAAAATCCAGTTACGTCCAAATTATAACTTTAACCGCGGGTCATTTCAGGCCGGTCAAAATATCGCGGTGACTCTGCGTCTGGATGGAGTACGTCATCAACGTCATTATTCTATCGTGACCATTTTAAAAAATGGTGATGTGATTATTGCAGTCAAGCAGCAAGGTAAGGTGTCACGCGCCTTAACTTTATTGCAACTGGGTGCAGTGGTCGAGCTGTCTCAGCCACAGGGCGAATTTACGTTATTAAACTCTCCTAAACCGATTCTGTTTCTGGCATCAGGCAGTGGCATTACTGCAATTTATTCCTTATTGCAAAAAGCAGTCGTGCAGTTTCAGCATCCGATTGATCTGATCTATTTCACCCGTGATGATGCATTTCATGCCGAGATCAAAACCTTGGCGTTGATGCATCCTCATCTGAAATATCATCATTTTAATACAGTCGAGCATAAGCAGCATCTGAGCCAGCAATTGCTAAACAAGCTGGTACCAGACTTTGAACAGCGTGAAATCTATGCCTGTGGTTCAGCGGGAATGATGAAAACTGCACTCAAAATTGCCGATAAACTGGCGGTGAAATCCAGCTTCCATTCTGAATATTTCCAGATTGCGATGGATGAAAAAGTGAAAGCTCAGCCTGTACAGTTTTTAAGATCGCAGCAGGAATTCCAGGCAGAATCTAATCTGCTGGAAAGTGCAGAGCAGGCGGGTCTTCGTCCAGCGCATGGTTGCCGTATGGGCATTTGTAATACTTGCTCATGTACCAAAGTCAGCGGTTCGGTAAAAAACATGCTGACGGGTGAGATCGACCACGGCAGCAATACTCCAATCAAACTTTGTATTTCACAGGCCGTCAGTCCTGTGGTGATTAATTTATAAGCTATTTCAACCATTACTAAACGAATAAGAAGGTGCTTCCATGAATATGCAAATTGATTTTAAAAAACACAGTAAATCTCAATTTCTAAGCCCGGAACAGGTTGAAGAGTTCGGTGCCAAGGTTGATGCTATCCGCCGTGAAGTAATGGAAGATTTGGGCGAAAAAGACGCAGAATATATTTATAAAATCCGTAATTTTGTACGTTATAGCGAGATTGCTTCCCGTGGCATGCTGATGTTTGCAGGCTGGTTGCCGCCGGTCTGGTTAGCGGGAACAGGCTTATTGGGTATCTCGAAAATCGTGGAAAATATGGAACTTGGCCATAACGTGATGCACGGCCAGTTCGACTGGATGAATGATCCGAGTCTGAATGGTTCGACTTATGATTGGGATACTATTTCCACTGGGGATGACTGGAAATACACGCATAATTATATTCACCACACGTATACCAATATTGTCGGTATGGATCACGATGTCGGTTATGGTCTGATCCGTGTCAGTGAATCTCAGTCGTGGGAACTACGTTTTATCTGGAATATTCCTTTAACCATTCAGTTGATGGTGTTCTTTGAATGGTATGTGGGTGTACAGCGTTTGCATCTGGAAGATGTGATTGCCTATAAAACCAAAACCTGGAAACAGGTCTGGGAAGAAGCAGCGCCTTTACGCAAAAAAATGCGCCGTCAGGTCCTGAAAGATTATGTATTTTTCCCACTGATTGCCGGTCCAAATGCCATCCCAGTATTTACCGGGAATGCGGTTGCCAATGTGATTCGTAGCCTATGGGCGTCCGCGGTGATCTTTAATGGACATTTCACTGAAGATGCAGAAACCTTTGAAATGGACAATACCGACAATGAAACCCGTGCGGAATGGTATCTGCGTCAGATCCGTGGTTCGAGCAACTTCAGTGGCGCGAACTGGTTGCATATTCTGAGTGGTAATTTAAGCCATCAGATTGAGCATCATCTGTTCCCAGATATGCCAGCAAACCGTTATGCCGAAGTAGCACCAAAAATCAAAGCCTTATGTGCTGAGTACGGGATTCACTATAACGAAGCCAGCTTTATGAAACAGTTCTCGACTGTATGGGTCAGACTGGCGAGATGCTCACTGCCAAATGAATGGAATCAGCAAATTGCAGAAAAAACTCACGCAGTTAAATCGGTGTTTCGTTACTTTAAATCCAAACTTGTAAATTAATTTTTTAAGGTTTCTCTATTATCCAGTTTGGTACTCCTCAATAGATTTGGATGGTCTATTGAGGATTTTTTTATCTGTTAAAAAGTGGTCAGTTCACACGAATTTATGAATGAAATATGAAGATGATTTTCAAAAAATGACGAAGGCGGGACAGATTTACTACCGCTGAAACGCTTCGCCTACAAGCTAAGCGTTTACCTCAAGGAGGTTCTTTTTATAATGGCCGCGTTCTATCATTCAAGGTCTCAGTTTTGAAATATCTTAAATATTTTTCAGGCATCTCACTTTTATTGCTGTTAACCGCGTGTAATACCCCGGAAACTCCAGCACCAGATTATCAGGGGAACTGGAAAAATACACTGGAAAATCCAAAATTGGAAAATATCCTGGTGATTTCCAAAAATGGTGAAAACTATTTCATTACCAATACCATTAAAGACAAAGAAAGCGGCAAAACCGACAAGAAAAATCCGATGCCAGCTTCAGTCGCTGATAATGGTCTGCTTCAGATTAATTCAGGTACAGGTGTCGTTGATTTCGCAATTGACGAAAAAACTGGCAATCTGGTCGGTTCAGGCTCCGTCTATAAAAAAGCCAAATAATGCTCTAATCTAATCAATTCAGAGATAACACGAAAAATGCCATGATCAGGGAGGATTCATGGCATTTTTTTAGTTCACCAATTTTATGAGACCAGCAAAATCTTCTACAAAATAATCTGCCTTGGCTTTGATCAGGTCTATTTCATGCGCAGAATACTGGTCGTAAATTGCAACGACATCAATTCCCGCATTGTTGGCAGCTTCCACCCCAATTAAAGAGTCTTCAACAATCAGGCAATCTTTAGCCTCAATTTCAAAATGCTGGAGCGCATTTAAATACACTTCTGGATGCGGTTTGATATTCTCAACATTTTCACGAGTCAAAATAATCGCAAAATCATCATCAAAACTGATTTTCTGATTAATCTTCTGGTTATTGTCCTGATAACGCTGCACATTGAACAAGCTGGTGGTAGTCGTGAGTGCCAATTGTATCCCTTGCTGTTTTAGGGCTTGAATCAGCAGCTCAGCTTGCGGTTTGAGTTCAATCACATGATCCAGAAAATGCCGTGAAATATGATAACGGCGATTTTTAACCTCTTCCTTGCTTGGCTTGAAACCATATAGGTCTTTTAAATAGCCACAATATTCCAGATAGGGATCGGGCATATGTCTAAAGGCTTTCAGTTGCAGGTCACGCTGTTGCTGAATCTGATCCAGACCGACTTCGATCCCCGACAATTCCTGAATCAGGGCAGCATCGACTTGGTTCCAGATTCCCACTGAATCAATCAAGGTCCCATCCAGGTCAAAACATACCAGCTTTTTATCTTTAAACATGTCACACCCAATTCTCTTTCACCGCCATTATCCCGTTTTTGGATAGAGATAAAAAGTCCAGTTTGGGTGCACATCCAGACTGTATTTATCAATAAATTCGTAAAATGAACTTATTTTGAGCATTTTAAGTATTACTAATAATAAAAATCGTAATACTAAATTGGCACGTCATTTGCATTTATTTACACATCATAAAGTGATCTAGGGTTCCGGCAGTTTTTTCAAAAAACTGCGCCTGAGACCGAGAGTTCACGGCTCGATTTGAGCTACACGGAGGGATAAAAGCCCGGGAGGTAGGAACAAAAACCTTAGAGAGGTCATGCACATGGGCGTAATAGACAATAAGTACCATAACAATCAAACACTTTGGACTGAAATCCTGCCGGGAGGGCATCATTGGTCCGGACGCATTCAAAAAGGTGCGGTTCTGCAATTCAAGGCATTGGGTGCCAATGCAAACGTATCCCTGTTCTGTGTCAATGCTGAAGATAAACTGGAACGTTACAATATGCCAGACAGCCTGAAAGGCCAGCATACCGCATACCTGACAGCAGGAAATGTGCTGTATTCCGATCTGGGTCGTGTAATGGCATCCATCGTTAAAGATGAAGCTGGCTGGAACGATACCTTCTGTGGTCCATCCCGCCCTGAACAGATTGAAAAACAGTTTGGCATCCGTAGCTTCCAGGATGCCCGCAATGACATGTACCAAAGCGGTTTAGATGGTCTGTTAGTTGAATTATCTAAATTCTCACTCGGTCAGACTGACCTGAGTGCGACCGTCAACCTGTTCTCGAAAGTCACTCCGAATGATGCGGGTGCATTGTCTTATATGCCTTCAGACAATACTGATCAAGTGATTGAACTGCGTTTTGAAATGGATTGTCTGGTGTTCCTGTCTGCTGCACCGCATGGTCTGGATAACAGTGCGGCATATCAGCCGGCTGACATTCAGTTATCTTTGTTTAAAGCCAATAGCTTAGGCGAAACCGATATCTGTCGCGACTCCTGTCCACAGAACCAGCGTGCATTCCAGAACAACGCACGTTACTACGCACTTTCTAACGTTTAAGGCAGGAGAATGACCATGACAGCTCTACAACAATTCGAAAAAACAGTTCTTAGCGAAATCTGTCCTGCTGGTGAAGCATGGATGTGCGAAGTCAAGAAAGGCCAGTATTTCCGCATCATCGATCTGGAAGGAAATCAGGCGGTCGATACCTTATTTATCTCGGCTGAAAATACAGAAGAGCGTTATAGCGCAACCGATACCTTAGCGATAAACCAGCAGATTTATCTGGAAAAAGGTACCTCTTTATATAGTAACTTTGGCCGTGCCATTGCCGTGATCAATGATGATAACTGTGGTCGTCATGACACTTTAGGTGGTGCATGTTCATGTGAAAGTAACACGGTCCGTTATGCACATGACAAATACCCAATGCACAGCTGCCGCAACAACTTTATGTATGCACTGGCAAAACATCCGGTAGCGAAAAAACATGGCTTAAACGTGCGTCACATCGGTCCAAACATCAACTTCTTTATGAATGTGCCAGTAACGGCTGATGGTCACCTGAAATTTGATGATGGTATTTCGGCACCGGGCAAGTATGTGGAAATCAAGGCAGAAATGGATCTGATCGTACTGATCTCGAACTGTCCGCAATTGAATAACCCATGTAATGCCTATAACCCGACACAAATCCAGCTGGTTGTGCGTGAAGGCGAGGAGGCTTAAGTCATGTTTGATAAAGTTCTGATTGCCAACCGTGGCGCGATTGCCTGCCGCGTGATCCGTACCCTGAAAAAACTGGGGATTCAATCTGTAGCCGTATATTCTGAAGCAGACCGTGATTCGTTACATGTCACTCTTGCGGATGAAGCTGTGTATATTGGTGAAGCACCTGCCAGCCAAAGTTATTTAAATGTCGAAAAAATTCTGGAAGTGGCAAAACAAACCGGTGCACAAGCGATTCATCCGGGTTATGGCTTCCTGTCGGAAAATGCTGAATTCTGCGACCTGTGTGAAGCGCAAGGCATTGCCTTTATTGGTCCAAACTCGGCACAAATGCGTGCTTTTGGTTTAAAGCATACAGCGCGTGAGCTGGCAATTCAGGCTAACGTACCATTACTGCCAGGTAGCCAGTTACTGGCAGATGAAGCAGAAGCCCTGGCCGAAGCTGAACGTATCGGCTATCCAGTCATGTTGAAAAGTACTGCGGGTGGTGGCGGGATCGGCATGCGTCTGGTCTGGAACGAAGCTGAGCTGAAAGATGCCTATGCAACAGTTTCATATTTAGCACAAGCCAACTTCAAAGATGCCGGTCTGTACCTGGAAAAATTTGTACAAAATGCCCGTCACATTGAAGTGCAGATTTTTGGTGATGGCCAAGGCAAGGTAATTGCTCTTGGTGAACGCGATTGTTCGGTACAACGCCGTAACCAGAAAGTGATCGAGGAAACGCCAGCACCGCACATTAGCGATGAGCAACGTGCCTATATCCAGAATGTCGCGATTCAGCTGATGGAGTCAGTGAATTACCGTTCTGCCGGTACGGTTGAATTCGTGATGGATACCGACACCCAGGAATTCTACTTTCTTGAAGTGAATACCCGTCTTCAAGTCGAACACGGTGTGACGGAGCAAGTCTTTGGTGTGGACCTGGTAGAATGGATGGTGACATTGGCCAGCGGTGACTGGGCTGCACCAACCGGGCAACTGGAATCCAAAGGTCATTCGATTCAGGTACGTCTCTATGCCGAAGACCCGATCAAGAACTTCCAGCCAAGTGCCGGTCTGCTGACTTATGTCGAGTTTGATGATAATGCACGTAACGAAACCTGGGTGGAAACCGGATCGAATGTATCATCTTTCTATGATCCAATGATTGCTAAAATCATTGTCACAGCAGATGATCGTGACGCAGCCATTCAGGCGATGACGGATACACTGTCGAAAACTCAAGTGGCGGGTATCGAAACCAACCTGGAATATCTACAAAACATTATTGATGGTGAGGTGTTTAAAGCTGGTACACAAACCACGCGTTTCCTGAATACTTTTGAATGGAAAACCCAAAAAGTTGAAGTGCTACAAGCGGGCATTCAAACTGCTGTGCAAGATGTGACAGGTCGTTTGGGCTACTGGGATGTCGGTGTGCCGCCATCAGGTGCGATTGACCCATTGTCATTAAATGTGGCAAACCAGTTATTAGGTAATGCCCCAAATACAGCGGGTCTAGAATGTACCCTGCAAGGGCCAACTTTAAAATTCCATTGTGACAGCCAGATTGTATTGGCCGGTGGTGACATGCCATCAACACTGGATGGTGTGGCTGTGCCAATGTGGCAAACCGTGAATGTGCGTAAAGGTCAGATTTTAAAATGTGGCAAGATCGCCACCGGTTGCCGTACCTATATCGGCATTAAGAGCGGTCTGAATGTGCCTGAATATTTAGGTTCACAAGCGACCTTTACCCTCGGTCAGTTTGGCGGTCATGCCGGCCGTAACCTGCTGATCGGCGATATGCTGCCAATTACGGCGTATACATCTGATGAAGTTAAAGCACTAGCGCCAGCGCAAATTCCGACTTTCAGCCATGAATGGGAAATTGCGGTGATGTATGGCCCGCATGGTGCGCCAGATTTCTTCACCAAAAAGGACATTGATACCTTCTTTGCCAATAATTTTGAGATTCACTTTAACTCTAGCCGTACCGGTATCCGCCTGATTGGTCCAAAGCCGGAATGGGCACGTGAAGATGGTGGTGAAGCCGGTCTGCATCCATCCAATATTCATGACAACGCGTATGCGATTGGTGCGATCGACTTTACAGGCGATATGCCAATTATTCTCGGTCCAGATGGCCCAAGTTTGGGGGGGTTTGTTTGTCCAGCGGTGGTGATCAATTCTGAGCTGTGGAAACTAGGTCAGCTCAAAGCCGGTGACAAAGTGAAATTTGTTCCAGTCAGCTATCACCAAGCCAAACTGTTGAATGAGAAATATCACGCACAACTAGAAGCGCTGGATACTCAGGAAGTTTCATTTAATGAATCCTTCTATCCTGAACTGGCTACGCTGAAAAATGCCGTACTGGATACCTTAAAAGGTGAAAATGGTGCGCCAGATGTGGTGTATCGCCCAGCGGGTAATAACTACATGCTGGTGGAATATGGCGAGCTGGTGCTGGATCTGAACCTGCGTTTCCGTATCCATGCCTTGATGCAATGGGTACAAAAACAGAATATTCCGGGCATTATTGACCTGACACCGGGCATCCGTTCGCTGCAAATCCATTTCAATTCAATCAAGCTGGATCAGCTCGACCTATTGCGCCTGTTGCAAGTGGCTGAAACTGAATTGCCTGATGTGACTGAAATGGAAGTGCCATCGCGTACGGTATATCTGCCACTTGCTTGGGAAGATTCGCAAACCCAGTTGGCAACTGAACGCTATATGCAAACTGTGCGTCCAGATGCGCCGTGGTGTCCGGACAATATCGAGTTTATCCGCCGTATTAATGGCCTGAAAGATAAACAGGCAGTCAAAGATGTGGTGTATAACGCCAGCTATCTGGTGATGGGCCTAGGCGACGTGTACCTCGGTGCACCTGTGGCAACACCGCTTGATCCGCGTCAACGTTTAGTCACAACCAAATATAACCCGGCGCGTACCTGGACCCCTGAAAATGCTGTGGGGATCGGCGGTGCTTATATGTGCGTGTACGGTATGGAAGGCCCTGGTGGTTATCAGTTCGTCGGTCGTACTACGCAAATGTGGTCGCGTTACCGTAAAAATGCCGACTTCGAGCAAGGCAAGCCATGGTTACTACGCTTCTTTGACCAGATCAAGTTCTATGAAGTGTCTGAAGAAGAACTGATGCAAATGCGTGAGGACTTTAAGGCAGGCCGCCTGAAACTGCGTATTGAAGAAGGTGTATTGAATCTGAAAGAGTACAACCAGTTCCTGACCGACAATGCCGACACCATTAGCGAGTTTAAGACAACGCAACAAGCGAACTTTGAAGCAGAACGCCGTCGTTGGCATGAAGCAGGACTTGCCGAATATGTCTCTGAAAGTTTAGATGCTGTGGATGATGGTGAAGGCGTTGAAGTGCCTGAAGGTGGCTGTGCGGTGGAATCACATATGCCGGGTTCCATCTGGAAAATTGAATGTCAATCAGGCGATATTGTGGAAGAAGGTGCAACGCTTGCTGTGATTGAAGCGATGAAAATCGAGATTCCAATTATTGCCCCTGAACGCATGAAAGTTGAAGCCATTACCATTGAAAAAGGGCAAACGGTAAAAACAGGACAGGTGTTGTTTACTTTGGCGCCAATTACGGCAGACGCATAAATTCGAGGGGGCTTTTCAATGGATACTCTTCATTTGCAGAATCAGGAACAATATTTTGTCATTCATCAGATTACAGAATATTTATACGCCATCGAAGAGCCCTCTTATTATCAGGGTAATTTTTCCTACCTGATGATTGGCAGTGAGCAGGCCTTAATGTTTGATGCCGGTGCCAGTCCTGAGCATGATATGACTCAGGTCATCAAGCAGTTAACGGATAAACCCTTTGCGGTTTTACCTTCACATTTGCATTTTGATCATATTGGTGGGCTCAAATTTTTTGAGCGGATTTATCTGCCCAATTTAGATTGCCTCCACAGTTTTAAGGATGAAGCCGGTCTGTATCAGATTCCGGATGAATTCCATTTGGGCAGTATTGATGGCTTCAAACCTGATCCTATTCAAGTCGAAAAAATGCTGGATGTGGGAGATGTCATTGATCTTGGCGGCATTTCATTTCAGCTGCTCTATGCACCAGGACACTCCAAAGACTCGATCATTTTATACAGTGACAGCTTAAATATCTGTTTGCTTGGCGATGTACTTTATCCGAGTGAGCTGTATGTGGGAAATGTGGCAGATTATGAAAAATCATTGGCCTATATCCAGTCGATGACCAATGCCGAAACGCAATTCTTTGGTGCACATCCTTTTGTTACTTCGCAACTTCCTCAAATCAGCATGGCTGAACTGGAACTGACCTTAAAGGTCATGCAAGCCATTGCCCGAGGTGAAGCAAAAGTGCATAAAGTCGAACCTTCGATTTTGGTGCGTGAGGGGAAACGTCATTGTGTGGATGAACGGATTTGTATTTATACCGACATTACCTTTAAGGATGGTCAACGCCTTGAATATTTATAATTTTTATTGATTTTATTTGGATGGTTATGATTGATCTTAAACGCACGGCATTGATTGTGATTGATATGCAGCGTGATTTCTGCGAAAAAAATGGTTATGCCGATCATATGGGTTTGGATGTTGAAATTCTTAGACAACCGATTGCCAATATTCAGAAATTACTGGACTGGGCAAGACAACATCAGCTGTTGGTGGTGCATACCCGTGAAGGTCATCGTACCGATTTAACGGATTTATATTCACTCAAAAAAAAGCGCACTGCAGGGCTAAAAGCGGAAATTGGTGCTGAAGGCCCAATGGGCAAGTTAATGCTCAGAGGTGAATATGGGCATGACCTGATAGACGATTTAAAACCAATCGCGGGTGAGCCGGTGATCGATAAGCCCGGCTATTCAGCATTTGCCTATACCGATCTCGAGTTAATCTTAAAAAATCATGATATTAAACATCTGATTATTAGCGGTGTGACCACCGAAGTGTGCGTATCCAGTACCTTTAGACAAGCCACCGATTTGGGCTTTTATTGCATTACGGTTGAAGATGCCTGTGCATCGGCCAATGTAGATTTGCACCATTCTGCACTGCAGATGATCACCGTTGAAAATGGGATTTTTGGACAGGTGATGTGTACCGAACAAGTCCTCAAATTGGTCCCAGAAAAATAATTGAAATATAAAAGGATTGTGGAATAGATTTTGCATTTATCAATATTACGAATTTTAAATAATGTAATACTGACTAAAGAGGCTGTAAGTATGTTTAAAGCAAAATCTATTTTATTTTCTGTACTTGCAAGTACCTTACTTGTTGCCTGTGACAGCGGAAATAAAGCAAATCTCCCAAGCGAAACCTCCAATGCATCTGCAACTGAAATGAGCCAGAAAATTAAAATTGGCTACAGTGATTATCCAGGCTGGGTGGCATGGCAAATTGCCATTGATAAAGGCTGGTTTAAAGAGCAGGGACTGGATGTTGATTTTGAATGGTTTGATTATTCTGCGTCATTAAATGCATTTAGTTCCAAGCAAATTGATGCAGTGACCATTGCACACGGTGACAATCTGATGGTTGCAGCCAGTGGGGTCAACGGCATTTTGGTTTTGGCGACAGACTTGGGCAAGACCAATGATTTAATCATTGCCAAACAGGGGATTGAACTAAAAGACTTAAAAGGCAAAAAAATTGCGGTAGAAAAGGGCTTGGTAGATCACTTGCTCTTGGATAGTGCACTGAAAGATTTAAATATTAAAAGTAACGAAGTTGAATTGGTCAACACGACAACCAATGAAATTCCTCAAGTATTTACTTCTCCTGATGTACAGGTTGCAGCTCTTTGGCAGCCAAGTGCAAATCAGGCACTGAAAAATGTACCGGGCTCGAAAATTATTTATTCCGCTGAAAATAAACCGGGCATTATTTTTGGTGCATTAACGGTCAATTCTGAAAGTTTGCTGCGTAACCAAAAAGAATGGAAAAAAATCATTCAGATTTGGGACCGAGTGGTGGCTTATATTGAAGATCCAAAAACACATGATGAAGCCATTCAGATTATGGCCAATAAAGCTGGCGTACCTGTTGAACAGTATCGTGAATATGTGGACGGTACAGATTTCTTAAATGTGAAAGCCAACCAAGACGTCTTTAAGAAAAGCGACAAACTGACCTCTATCTATGGCTCTAGCTACCACGTGAATGAGTTTAATATCGAGCAAGGTGCATATAGCAAAAAACTGGATGTGGACAGCTTGATTAGCCCAGTGTTACTTATGCCTTAATAGGTTAAATAGCATCATATAAAAAGGCTGCTGAGCAGCCTTTTTATTTAAAATTATTTAGATTCTAAATTATAAAATGTTATGGCAAGTTTGAGGTTAGATATTTGATCTTCAGTTAATTGACATGTATCTAGATCTTCAAATTTTTTTTGAGAAGTTTCAAGATATTCAGCAATTGCAAAGTTAATTTTCTGTTGAAAAAGCATATTGATAAATTTAGATTTACTAATTCCCATTTTTTTGCAATAAAATTCTAGTTTTTCAAATTCAACTTCGGGTAGTTTGAAAGTAAGAGGTGAACTTTTTTCATTTTTTTCTTGTCCTTCATTAGCATGAATTTTTCCTAATTCTTTGAAGTAATTGCTCATTTCATTGATTCCTGAGGGTTAAGTCTATCAAATTCTTGCCATGCCATATTTTCAATATCATTACTTATTTTTCTCATTTTGAATAATGACCACATAACATGATTTGGTTCATCAAGCTCAATTGCATCTGTTCTTAGTTCTTCAATTAAATTTTCTAAATTTAATTGCCCCCCTCTTTGCAAGTGTTTGCCAAGTAGATAGTTTAAATATGCAGAATCGGAATAACTCACAACCAATTCTTCTAAAATTTTAGCTCGGCTTATATCAAGGTTATGTGCACAGAAATCTAATTTTTGTTTTTGATCTTCATTTAATTTAATAGAAATACCTTTAGTTTGGTAATTTTCCTTATTTAATTGAGCCTTACTACCTAAATTAAAAAAAATCGACAAATCATCAAACGTATAGAGTCCATTATTCTCGTGATCTAATTCTAATAGATTGTGTAGTTTTACATTTTCTGTGGTCTGAAAAAATTCAATAAGTTCTTCGACTTCCTTTAAAGCAATTGAGCTTAAAAGCTTTTTCGAGTCATAGGCATAAGCTTTTTTTGAGTTTAGGAACAGTTTTAAAACCATTTCTATATTTTCATTTCTCATTTTTAATACTCCGAAGGGATTGAAGCAAGCATAAAATGAGGTTGGATAAATGTCAAATACAATACAAATAAAAAAATATATAAATTGTATTTGACATTTGTTTGGGATAATCGTAGCCTAAAAAACAACCAATAATTGGGGTGTATAAAATGTTGCAGTCAAATCACTTTATGAAGCGTGCTAAGCAAAGAGGTATTACATATCGAATGGTGCAATTCGCTTTGAAATATGGAGAAGTTAAAGGTGAACGTTCATTTATAAATAAAAAGATCCTAGATGATCTAATTAACAATTTAACGAAAGAATTAATGGCAGCAAAGCGCTTAAGGGACAAAGGTGGGATCGTTATTGTTTCTGATAAGGAGAACTTAATTACTACTTTTGACTTTGATAGCTATAGAAAATATTGATCGGAGTGCTGGGAAATGGATAATTACATATGGTTAAATCAATACAAGCGACAATTTGAAAAAAAATTAGAAATAAATGAATATTTAAGAGGAGAAAATGAATTTGATGATAATTTGCTCTCTTATATAGATAAATTAGTAGATGAAGTCTCAGAAGTGGCAAATCAGAATGGTTTAGAAATTAAACGTATTCATAATCTAATTAGAATTTATTCAAGAGAATCTCAAACAGTTCTATTGTTAATAAAGGCTAAATATCTTATGCATGATGGTAGAAAAGAAATTGTTTTTACTATTGAAAAACATAGAACTGTAGACTTTACAGAACGGTATAAGGGGAGCTTCATTACTGATCCTAAAAAGTGGATTCAGAAATTTATAGAAAAAATTGTTGAGAGAAGATTAAAGTTTACGATTGATTTTGAAAAAACCTATAAACCTACGGATAATTCTATTATAAAAGTAAGCCCTGCTATCTCTTTTTCTTGCCGATTATGTGGTGGTGATGGGGGAGCAACTGGTAATTGTCCAAGATGTGGAGGAAATGGGTTAGAACAAGAATAGGTAGATGAATTATTAAGTAATTTGTAAAAATTACTTAATAAATTTTAGAATTATAAAATTAAATTTATTTAAAAGACCGCAATAAAGCGGTCTTTATTTAGTCGGAATCTTATAACTTCACCAACTCTACCCGACGATTTTTCGCCTTACCATCTCCGCTTGCATTATCTGCAACAGGTTGTATATCCCCAAACCCTTTAGCAGTTAAACGACTGCTTTCAATACCTGCTTTAGCCAGGGCACTCACCACACTTTGCGCACGTTGATCAGACAACTTTAAATTATGTGCAGCATCACCGCTATTATCCGTATGACCATAAATGCCCAGTTTTAACTCAGGATTGTCTTTTAATAAAGCAACAATCTGCTCAATTTGATCTTGTGAGTCTGGCAAAATCTCGGCTTTATCGGTTGCAAAGTTAATCTGTACGCTCACTTTATTGTCTTGATCCAGACTTTGTTTTAGTGCACTCGAAGTCAGTGCTTTGGCAGTGACATTTAAAGGCTTGGATTCAGCCACCATCAGCGAAATATAATTGCCAGATTGGGTTAGCTGGAACCATGCGGTCTTATCTTCCTGGCGAACTACATAAGTCTTGGTCGGGTAGTTAAAAATATCACCCAGGCCAGCATAATACTGCACCTGAAAATCCTTAGGAATTTTCTCAATGATATCTTTGGGAATCTGGCTATTGGCAATTTCTACACCGCCCAAATCCTTGATCACACTCTCCAGATTACGCTGAATTTCTAAAAAATTGCCTTCTTTATATTCCGGTTTCGAGGTAATGCCTGAACTGAATAATTTGCCTTCAACCCATTCCAGTTGCTGTCCTGTCCAGAATGGAACGCGCTCAAAATTGCGCTGCTCAGTATTTTGATAGATATAACCGTCTGGCAGGGAAATATAAGGAAAGTCACCGAGTGTCGCTGTGCTGAGTGGAATTTTACTGATGTCAAAAGCTTGTGCCGGTGCCGTTTCGGCAGCTTGCGTGGTATCTTCCTGCTGGATTTCGGTTTTGGAGGTTTCTGCTTGCTCGGTTTTGCTACATGCCGCAAAAATAAAAGGCATACAAAGAATAGCAGTACGAAGGAGAGTGGAAGTCTTCATTAAATTTCCTTATTGTTCGGGCATTTTTATGGAATTTATTGTATAGAAATTCACCTGTAGTGCAAATTTTAATCAAAACCTAAATCTGAGCGGCTTTAGTATTCATAATTAAAGCCAGAGAAGAGTAATTGGTGAAGATTCCATTATCAAAAACTGTACCATAAAACCCCATTTTGATATCGTTTTGGTGCAAGTTTGATCACTCTTGGCGCATAAATATTTTAGACACATTTTGTAGCATTTATTAAGTTTCAACTAACTGTTTTAAATCAATTTTTTAATAATAAAAAACTCTTTATATTTGGCATATTTTCTGCTTTTATTTATATACCGAATTAAAAGAGGAGAGCATATTACTTGAAGAACCAGACGCAATTCTCGATCAATCCATCATGTCTAAAAATAATTACAGTACATGATTAATTTAACGACCTCTTGGTGAATTAATTCACTCATTTTGATTCCAAATAAGCCCCATAACCGTTGATGGGGCTTTTTTGAGCTGAATTTCTGCCTTTTCTCCTCGTAATTAGCAAATTTCCTCATCTAAAACTGGCACGCTTTCTGCTTTTCCTTAAGTAATACGAAATTTACATTCAGTAATACCGAGGAGATGCGCATGAATAATCAAAGCAAAAAAGCCAAGCTGCATCCATTTGCCCAATTTTTCATTGAACTGCTCAGCGTTCGCGCCGGGCTTTATGTCAAACAGGATTCACTCAAGGAAAGCAGACGTGTCTAAACCGAAATTGGCACGAATCAGTATCACCGTGCCGGAAACCACCTTACAGGCCATGGATCAGAAAATTGTCGAGCAGCATTATGAAAGCCGCTCGCAGGCCATTGTCGACATGATTAACCGCCACCTGATTGATGAACTGGTTTCTCGTGATGAAGTGATGGTCGGTACGCTGACGCTGGTTTATGACGTCAGCCTGAAACCGTTACGTTCCCAATTGGTCGATTTGCAACAGCAATATCTGGAACAGGTGATCAGCTCGCTGCATATCCAGCTGGATGATCAGAAAGTCCTGCAAGTGATGCTGATGCAGGGTGTAAGCAGTGATTTAAAAGAAATTAGCGAACAATTTATTGCATTAAAAGGGGTGCTCAAAGGACACCTGGAACTGATGGATGCCGTGATGCCTCCCATTCCCCAAAATACCAATAAAGGAGTATTGTCATGAATACTTTATGGACAATTCAAAACTGGCAGAACGCCTACCAACAGCAGCAGATTCAGTTACAGGACCTGATCGATTATGTTGCATCATTTCAAAATGATGATCATGCCTGGATTTCAATTGCATCTGCAGAACAATTACAAGCACAAATTGATGCCTTAACAGGAAAATCACTAGCCGAATTGCCACTCTACGGCATTCCATTTGCAGTCAAAGACAATATTGATGTAGCCGGTTTTTATACCACTGCAGCCTGCAAAGAAGCATCTTATCTCGCAACCAGCGATGCCACTGTCGTCACTAAATTAAAAGCTGCAGGTGCAATTGTGGTGGGTAAAACCAACCTGGACCAGTTTGCAACTGGCTTAGTTGGTGTACGTTCACCCTACGGCGCAGTGAAAAACAGCTTTAATCCGGAATATATCAGCGGCGGTTCAAGCTCAGGTTCATCGGTAGCGGTGGCGAATGGTCAGGTGCCTTTTAGTTTAGGTACCGATACGGCGGGTTCAGGCCGTGTACCGGCAGGACATAACAATATTGTCGGCTTGAAACCCACCAAAGGCTGGTTTTCTACCACAGGTCTGGTGCCAGCATGCCGCACCATTGATGTGATTTCAGTCTTTGCCCTGACTGTGGATGATGCATGGCAAGTCGCACAAATTATGCAAGGTTATGACGCGACAGATGAATATTCACGCCAGCATCCAGCCAATGTGCCAACCCAATTTTCCAAAAGCAAAATCGCGATTCCGGCACAGCTGGAATTCTATGGCGATACTGAAACCGAAAAAGCATTTAAACAGGCTATTGCCCGGGTAGAGCAGCTTGGTTATGCAGTGGAAACCATTGATTTCACTATTTTCAACCAACTGGCTTCCGCACTATATAACAAGGCTTGGGTCGCAGAACGGACCAGTGCCGTTGAAAAATTGGTTTCTCGTGACGTGACCCATCCGGTGATTAACCAAATTATCAGTCAGGCAGATAACTTTAATGCCGTGGATATGATGCAGGCGGAATATGAGCGAGCGCAATTGGCTCGTCAGATCAATCTAGCCCTGGCAGACTTTGATGCCTTGATGGTGCCAACGGCGCCAACCATCTACAAGATTGCCGATGTAGAAGCCGATCCACTGGTGAAAAACAGCCACATGGGCGCTTATACCAACTTCGTGAATTTTGCGGATTTATCGGCTTTGGCACTGCCTAATGCAATTCGTGCTGATGGTTTGCCAAGCGGGGTGACCTTTATTGCACCAGCATGGATGGATCAGGCCTTGGCAAACTTTGGTCAGACCTGGCAGCAGGCAACGGCGTTGACACTGGGTACTTCGCAAAAAAATTATACGCCAAGCACAGAGATTCAATCGCAGCATGCAGTGAAACTGGCAGTCGTCGGTGCGCATCTGACTGGTATGCCTTTGAACTTTCAGCTCACCACACGTGGCGGCACTTTAGTGAAAAAAACCAAAACTTCAGCCAGCTACAAGCTGTTTGCGCTGAAAAATACCACACCACCGAAACCGGGTTTGCAGTACCACAGTAAAGGTCAAGAAATCGAAGTGGAAGTCTGGGATATTCCATTCGCCAACTTTGGTCAGATCGTGGCAGAAGTTCCGGCACCGTTGGGCATTGGCAATTTCCAGCTGGCAGATGGCAGCTGGGTTAAAGGTTTTATCTGCGAAGGCTATGCGCTTGAAGATGCAACTGACATCAGTCATTTCGGCGGCTGGCGTGACTTTATCAAATCAAAACAAATTTCAAATACGCGTTTTAAATGTAATTTCATAGGAGAAGTAGCACAATGATCAAGAAAGCCGGTTTATCTATTTCTATTCTTGGGGCAATTTTTTTAGCTGGTTGTGATAACAGTGCAAAAATACCAGAACCAAATAATGGTGCGAAAGAATCCACCACAGTTAGTACTAAACCAATTACTATTGGTTATAGTGATTACCCTGGTTGGGTAGCTTGGCAAGTGGCTATTGAAAAAGGTTGGTTAAAAGAAGCTGGAGTGAATGTAGACTTTAAATGGTTTGATTATTCATCATCCTTAAATGCATTTTCGGCAAAACAAATTGATGCTGTAACCGTAACTAATGGTGATAATCTAGTAATAGGTGCAGGTGGTATGAGAGGTGTCATAATAATGGCAACCGACTACTCTGCCGGCAATGATGCAATTGTAGCTAAACCAGGAATTAATTCGATCCAGGATTTAAAAGGTAAGACTGTAGCATTAGAAAAAGGCTTGGTTGATCATCTTTTATTTAATACAGCTTTAGCTGATGCAAAGCTTTCACCATCTGATGTGAAAATAACGAACGCTGTAACAAATGAATTACCACAAGTATTTACCTCACAAGATGTGTCAGCAGTTGCAGTTTGGCAACCAGTAGCTAACCAAGCTCTAAAAAATGTAACAGGTTCAAAAATTATTTATAGTTCAGCCGAGAAGCCTGGACTTATATATGACACAGTTTCTGTAAATGCAGAGCATCTTGCCCAACACAAAGAAGAATGGAAAAAAATTGTTAAGGTCTGGGATAAAGTTGTTTCATACATTAATGATCCTAAAACACATGATGATGCCGTTCGGATTATGGCAAATCGTGTAGGGGTAGACCCTAAACAATATGAGCAATTTATCAGCGGCACCCATTTCCTGTCTGTGGCAGATAATAAAAACGTATTTAAAAAGTCTGAGGGATTGGAATCTATTTATGGGTCAAGCTATTATGTAAATAAATTTAATCTTGATTTTAATATCTATGAAAAAGATATTAATGTTGATAGTTTAATTACTGATGAAATTGTTAATAGTATTGAGTAAAATTTAATTTAAAAAAACCAAACGTCAAGTTTGGTTTTTTGCTATTAATAATACCTAGTTTAAAGAAGAGAACTCTTTATTGGATTAACAATATGAACTATAAAAAAACCTGCTATAGCAGGTTTTTTTAAATACAAGATATTTAGAACATATCACTATAACATTCAATTTTCCATTTACTTACCGATAAATGATAGCTTTCCCATTCCATAGTTTTGTATTTAATAAACTCATCTCGTAACTCTTTACCTAAAGTTTTTTCAACTAGAGAATCATCGGCGAAAGCCTGTACGGCCTCTTGTAAAGTTTGTGGTAAGAATTTGATACCTCGTGTCTGGCATTCTGCTTCGGTGAACTCATATAAGTTATCTTCGTTTGGTTTACCTGAATCAAGTTGTTCACGGATTCCTTCCAAACCTGCAGAGAGTACAAGTGCCGTAGCCAAATATCCAAATATAGATTAACTGAGTCATCAACGTTACGGGATTCACAATGACTACCGCCATTCTGAATATGAAAAGAGTTGGTACGGTTATTAGAACCTTAAGAGTTAAATACAGGCGCCCAGCTAAAATTATTCATTGCACCACGACGTACAAGACGTTTATAGCTATCCAAAACTAAGCCATTGGTTTAATTGTAAATTTTACCTTGAGTTACGCATTCTAAAATGCAAAATTGGAGTTGAGATCAAAGGCAAAAAACGAAAACCAAGGAAATTTTTAGTCATATGAAATTGCATAAAAGTATTACTGAGTTGGTTACAGAAAAATGCCAAAAGTGCGCTAAATTTAGTTGATCTATTAGATTAAGATTTTGATAAATATAATTATTTTCTGGTAAATAGAACAATATTGGTCGTTTGAATATTCAACCTAATTTTATTTTAAAATGGTGCAGAAAAGTTGAATTGAGCCCATTTACAAGGCATTTAAAAGCACTGTTTAAATAACTTAGAATGTTACATAGTGGAGAGAAATAGATATAAAAAAGAATCCAGTTCAAAAAAGATGGACTGGATTCTGATAAATATCCTTAAAATTAAAGGATTAGAACATATCGCTATAACGTTCAGTTTCCCATTTGCTTACAGATAAATGATAGCTTTCCCATTCCATAGTTTTGTATTTAATAAACTCATCTCGTAACTCTTTGCCTAAAGTTTTTTCAACTAAAGGATCAGCAGCAAATGCTTGAACTGCTTCTTGTAAAGTTTGTGGTAAGAATTCGATACCACGTGCTTCACGTTCTGCATCTGTGATTTCGTATAAGTTATCCTCGTTTGGCTCACCTGGATCAAGCTTTTCACGAATCCCTTCTAAACCTGCAGCTAATACGAATGCAGAAGCTAAATATGGGTTTACTGCACCATCTACATTACGGGATTCACAACGACCACCACCACTTGGTACACGAACTGAGTTTGTACGGTTATTAGAACCATAAGAGTTAAACACAGGTGCCCAGCTAAAATTGCTCATGGCCCCACGGCGTACTAGACGTTTGTAACTATTCACTGTTGGTGCAAATACCGCACAAAGTGCACGACCATGTTTTAAAATACCTGCAATAAATTGATAGCCAAGTGTGGTTAAGCCAATACCGCGTGGGTCATCTTTCGGGTCGCAGGCAAATAGGTTTTTGCCATCTTTTAAGTCATATAAAGACATATTAAAGTGAGCAGCATTCCCTGTTTTATCTGCAAATGGTTTTGGCATCATAGTTGCCAGCAAACCTTCTTCCTCAGCAAAGTGTTTTGCCATAAATCTAAAGAAAATCAAACGGTCACAGCTAGTAAGGGCATCAGCATAGTTAAAGTCAAACTCAAATTGACCGTTAGCATCTTCGTGATCGAAAGAGTAAAGATCCCAACCCAAGTTATTGATTTGCGTTGCAACTTTATCCAACCAAGAGAAGTTGTCTACAAAAGATTGTACGTCATAGCATGGTTTAACTAATTTATCTTTTGCATGTGGCACAGTGAGGGTGCCATCTGCTAATTTTTTAAGAAGGTAAATTTCGCACTCGATGCCTAGGTTCATGCCATAGCCCATTTTTGCAGCTTCAGCCAGTTGGTTTTTAAGCGCAACACGGGTATTCAATGGGTATGGATTACCTTGAAAATAGTTATCAGCAGGAATCCACGCCAATTTTGGTTCCCAAGGAATTTGAATCGCTTTGTCCAAGTCAGGTACAGAAGTTAACTCATCATCGTTTGGAGCCTGACCTAAACCGTCAAGGGCATAACCTGTATAGCGTTCAGATCCATTTGCCATTTGGTGTAAGTGGTCGATTGGAACAACTTTGGCTTTAGGGATACCATGAATATCGACATAAGCACCGATACAGTATTTAACCCCTTTCTCAACAAGTTCATCTTTGAGTTCAGTAATTTGTTCATTTGTATACATAGTATTCACCTATTCTATTTGGGAAGAATTTTTTTCAGTTAGGGTTATTTAGTGTTTGCAACAATATGGGGTGTCTAAAGGCGGCTCTTCTTGGCTACCTTTTAAAATCACTTGACAAAGGTCTTCGACCATCCACTCAAAGCCTTGTTTGCCTTTTTCAATGCTGGCACGGCTTGGATAGCCCGTGACACCATTTTTGCTGGTATGGTTTACAGGATGAGCAAAGATTAGATTTTCAGTACGGTCAGGGTCATCAGCAACATCAAGCTTGTCAGCACGGAATAACTCTGGTGTACGAGCCATAATGACTGAGGTTTCGGCATCGTTTGCATGCCAGTCTTCTGCATCTGAAAAATGAAATTCTTTGACACGTGTGCTGATGCTGGCAGTATGGATAATACTCACCATCAAATCATCGTAACTTGCTCGTAGCATCTCGAGGGCGCAGCGTAGTGGGGCTGAATTCGTTACATGGGCATTAACAATAAATAAACGTCGAACACCACCAGCGTATGCCCAATCTCCAATTTGTTTGACAAATTCGATTAAAGTAATAGGTTGGATGGCAATTGTTCCTGGCCAATGTTTACTGTGCCCAATAGAACAACCATATGGCAGGGTAGGTAGCATAGGGACTTTAGTACGCTTAGAAACTTCCTTGCATACAATATCGGCGATAACACTATCTACACCACAGCCTAAATGTGGACCATGCTGTTCAGTTGCGCCTACAGGCAGGATCGCTGAATAATTCACAGCTTTTAAAACTTCAGGAATTTCTTCCCAGGTTAATTCAGACCAAAGCATTATAATCTCACGATATAAGGTAGGCCGTCATACGGCATTATTTTAGTAATACGAATATTTAAAAAAGTATTACTGATATTTATAATGCAACTACTATGCCATCATTTAAAATCAGTGAAATATATATATTTGATTTATTATTAAGTGTATTAATGGTGGTTCTTATGATTTTAAAATTTATTTTCTTATTAAATGGTGCACTTTATAAATAAAACCGCACTATTAATAGTCAAAATAAAAAGACTAATATAAATTAGCCTTAAAATCTTATAATGTTAGTTTTATTTAATATTATTAAATTTAATAAAATGATAATTATGTAATAGATATTTCTATATCAATAGATATAAAAAAGCCATATTCCTCCTTATAACACCCGTTCTGCATGATGGAGCAGGTGATTCTGTTCCGCGCTCATCCACTGTGCTGCTTCTGCAGTCGTGGTAGTCGTGTGCTGAAACTCATATTCAGGTTGGTAGATATCAATCTCAAAAATCAGATCAATTGCACGGCCCTCAACTTCTACATGCTGGACCAGACGGGTTGCATCCAGAATTTCAAAATTGTTCAGGTCAAAGGCGTTGCCTGTTTCACCGATACGGGTGCTGTAGGTTTTGCTGAAGCCCTGAGTACCAATAGAGACTTCAAAGCTTTGTAATAGATTAAATGAAGTAGCATCGGCTGATTTGATATTTAGTTCTGCGACTTGAGATTGCACTTCCGGCAAGCGGGTCAGGGCATAAGCAATATGATCATCACAGATGATCAGACCGCCATCCATTTCCAGCTTTGCACCTGATTGGACATCTACCGCAGATTCTAGGCGTAGGCCTAAGAACAAGCCTTTCTTCACTTGCTGACGCCAATCTTCGACATAAACATTGCTCGGTGAAAATTCCAGAATACAGTTGCCGATCGCGTGCAGTTTTGCGGGTTCAGGCCATTGCACATGGTTCTGGTAATTGGCGTAGTCTTCTACTTCCCAGGACAAGAGCTGCATTGCATCATCCCATACTGTATTGCCAATCCAGCCCTGCCGTTCTGTCACTGGTGTGTCATTCTGACTTTTCAGCCGTAGATCTATAGTAAAGCTGCGTGACTGGAACCAGTACACAATGGTGTTTTGATCGGTCAGGCCATTAAAAAAACTGATGCTTTTCCTGCGAAATGCCCCGTATAAAAAGCTCGGAACAACTTCAGGTTGAGCAGTTGTCGGTGTTAAGGTTTTTATGGCTTCTAACAGGTTCATGATGCTGCCTCCGATTTTTCATTCAGACCAAAGGAAGACAGCGGAACGGCATTTTTCAGCACCAGCTCACCATTGGTAATTCGCTGTTTTAAATACTGGAACGTTTGTGCGGTCTGGTTAAACAGGTGTTCACCACCAATTAAAGGTTTATATTTGGAATCATTGGTTTGTACTACCGGTTCAATCACCGTGTCATAGTTGCAGGCACAGAACAGCGGGAAGGAATATCGTTCTTCAGAGACTTTTTTTACGCGGTGTTTGGTTGCCAGGTATTTGCCATTAGACAGGATTTCCATCATGTCTCCAATGTTCATCACCAGCGTATTTTCGATCAGTGGAATATCGATCCATTCACCAGCTTTGTTCAGCACCTGCAAACCTGGTGCGGTAGGCAGCAGCAGGGTAAAGCATTCATAGTCGGTATGTGCGCCGATGCCTTCGGCATCTTTGATATCAGGATTGTACGGATAATGAATCAGGCGCAATTGACTTGGTGCATCATTAATTTTATCGGCAAAGAAATCTTCTTTGACACCGAGAGCCAGGGCAAAAGCAGAAAAAATCTGTTCGCTAATGGTGCGCAAGTGACCGTAATATTGGCTGACAATGGTTTTAAAATTTGGATGATCAGGCCATAAGGTTGGGCCAAGCAATGGGTAGTCTGTTCTAGAACCCTGATAATCATAATTCACATCATAGGCTTCTTTGAGGTCATAACTGTTGCCCGCGAACTGTTCTTCACCAATTGGCACATAACCGCTATGGTTACTGGATTTGCCAATATAGTGCTGCATTTTTGTGTCCAGGTCCTGCTCGAAATAGGATTTGGCCAGTTCAACCATCGACTTGGCATAATCAAAGTTAAACTGATCCCCTTTAAGATAAAGGAATCCGACATCTTTACAGGCCTGGTCTAAAGCTGCCGCAACTTCAAGACGATCGGCCAGATGTGGACTTTGCATTTTAGAAATATCGACGAGTGGGAGTACGTATTGGTCTTGCATTGCAATCACCTTATTGTTGGTCGTCCAACACAGCGACTAAAACCTTTGGGTCGTCCCAAAGGCTTGTTTTAAAAGGATTATTTGCTCGTGCTGACTTTGGTCAAGCGTGGAATTTCTGGAAGATCGGCTAGTGCAGGATCCAGCTCATCCTCCTGTGCATGTACCAGATGATTGACGTGCTCACGCAGCTGTTTAAATTCCGGAGTCAACATCAGATCTGGATGGCGTGGACGTGGTAAATCCACTTCAATAATTTCCTTGATTTCACCTGGATTGGCTTTCAGCGCCACAATCCGGTCTGCCAGCAAGATGGCTTCATCCATATCGTGGGTCACGAAAATGATGGTAATGTCGATGTTTTGCCACAGATCCATCAGGTGACGCTGCATTTTCTGGCGCGTATGCGGATCCAGTGCACCAAAAGGTTCATCCATCAGCAACACTTTGGGTTCATTGACCAAGGCGCGGGCAATCGCCACACGTTGCTTCATTCCGCCTGAAAGTTGATGCGGATACTGATCCTGATATTTTTCCAGGCCAATGATGTTGATCCATTCACGTGCCTGCGCTTCAGCAGAAGCATTACTTTGACCTTTCATTTTCGGGCCAAACATGATGTTTTCTTTCACGGTTTTCCATGGAAACAGGGTATAGCCCTGAAACACCATGCCGCGTTCCGGGCTTGGGCCAGTAATCGGCTTACCATCCACCAGAATTTCACCGCTGGTATAAGGATCAAGCCCAGCAACAACGCGGCTAAAGGTTGATTTACCGCAACCCGAGGGACCAATCACACAGATAAACTCACGTTTATGAATTTTCAAATCAATGCCATTTAAAATGGTGCGTTCAGTTTTGCCATGCTTGAAGGATTGGGTGAGCTGTTTGGCTTCCAGGATGACCGGACGGTTATAAATCTTGTCAAAGTATTCGCGAGCATTAAATTCAGTGCTGTTCATTAGTTTGCTCCTGGTTTCCATTTAAACAGGCGTTGGCCCAATTTCATTAAAATCACATCGCAAAGCAGGCCGATCACACCGATGATCAGAATCGCTGCAAAGACATTTTCAAAGTGCTGGTAACGGGCTTGTTGGGTGATAAACCATGTAATACCGGAAGTACTGCCAATCAGTTCAGCCACGATCAGGTAAGTCCATGCCCAACCGAGCAATACGCGCAGGTTGCGGTAGATTTCTGGTAATGCTGCTGGAATCACCACATACAACAGGCTTTTCAGTTTACTAGTACCGAGGGTAAAGCCGGCTTCAATCAGGCTGCGATCGACCAGTCGTGTGGTATTGGCAATGATCAGGATTTGCTGGAACAAGGTGCCAATCACGATGATGGCAATTTTTGGTGCATCATTGATGCCTAAAATAGCCACCGCTAGTGCGCCAAAAGCTGGGGCAGGCAGATAACGGAAGAATTCTACAAATGGTTCAGTGAGTTGCGACAGCTTATTGGAGAAACCACACAGAATGCCCAGTGGCAAACCTACAATCGAGGACAGGATAAAAGCGGTAAATACCAGCTTGATACTGTGCCACAGGCTTTCATGGAACCAAGGGGCATTGTCTTGCAGCGGTGGAGTGGTAAAGGCAGTCACTAATGCTTTCGCCACTTCATGTGGTGCAGGCAGGTAAATTGGATTGACCAGTTTGCCTTGTGGTGGTGTCAGGCCATTGTCGACCGCATTTTGTGCTTCCTGATAGAAAATGGCTTTTTCGACACGGCTGCCTTCCTGTAAAAAGGCCACGCTGCCTGAGTCAGTAATCTGGACTTGTGGATGCCATACGAATGGCAGATAGCTCACTGCACACCAGATCAGAATGGGTATTAAAAATGAACCCAAACCGAACAGGACTTTTTGTTTTTGACTCAGTTCACGAGCGACATAACTCATCGTGGCTGCCCCCAATATTACAATTTTTATAAAACGTAATACTATTAAGCAAAATGAATGCCATAATAAGCAGAAACATTCAAAATGATAAAATAAACTGATATTTCAAAAGAAAAATTTAAACTGATAGGCAGGAATAACAACTTACTTAAGTTAACAGTTTGATTACATCCAGAAACATAAATAATCGTATTTTAGTCTTTATTGATCAATTTATAGTCAGAACTATTTCATATCTTTACATCGGTTTATTTAATCTCTTATTTTCCTTAAGGTATTGTCCACTTCTTAACTCATTGAATTATAAAAGGGGAGCAATGCTAGAATTTAAAAATCAAATCGTACACGGCGCAATTTTCGATATGGATGGAACCATGTTTGATACTGAACGTTTGCGCTTTCAAACCTTGCAACAAGCTTCGCGTGAGCTGATCGGCGTCGAATTTTCTGAAAACTATTTAATGCAGTGTTTGGGCTTAAGTGCCCGTAGTGCCGAGCAGCTGGCCAAAGAGCGTTATGGACAAGATGTTCCTTATGCCGAGATCCGCCAGCGCGCCGATGTACTGGAACTAGAACATGTACGCAATTATGGTGTTCCAATTAAAAAAGGTTTATTACAGGTACTGGAACGCCTACGCAAGGCAGGTCTAAAAATGGCTGTGGCGACTTCGAGTCGACGTGCGATCGCAGAAGAATATCTGATCAATGCCAATGTCTATAAATTTTTTGATGTGCTGGTGTGTGGCGATGAGATTAAACAGGGGAAACCTCATCCAGAAATTTTTATCAGCGCAGCCGAAAAAATCAATTTAAGTCCGGCTCAATGCCTGATGTTTGAAGATTCTGAAAATGGCCTGCGATCTGCTTATGATGCAGGTGGTATGACGGTACTTTTCAAAGACATTAAAACGCCGAATGAATCGATGCTGGCAGAAGCCCAGTATTATTATGAAACAATGGAAGATTTTCTGACAGACCTGAACCAGTTTGTTCCTGTTCTGGAAATGCCAGAACTTGAGACCGCATTTCCGCAAACGCTGAATCAGTTAACAGTTGGGATTCACGGCTTCGGTGCAATTGGTGGTGGTTATCTGGCTCAGGTGTTATCACACTGGGATGGTTATACGCGTCCACGCAAAATTATTGCCTCGACCCGTAATCCACTCTATCAGTCTGCCGTTAATGCGTTTGGCACCTATTGCATTCGTTATGGTCAGAACTCTTTTGACCAGCGTATTGAAAATATGAGCGTGATTGATGCATATGATCTGAAGCAAATGCAGAATATGTATATTGAATCCAGTCTGGTGGCAGTCTGTGTCCCTGAGGAAGCTCTGGTTTCTGAAGCAGAAGTAATTGCACAGGGTTTATATGCGCGATACTTGGCCTACGAGCAGCAGGAACAGCCGCTGACGCTGTTAATTATCCTGAATAAAATCGGGGCCAAACAGCTGGTGATGCAGCAGATTCTGAGCCGTCTGAAACAGATTACGGATGAACAGACAGCGCAGCACATTATGGATCAGCATTATTTCTGTGACACAGTGGTGAACCGTATGGTCTCCAAACTGTCCGACCAGAAACTGTACCGTCAGCTGCGCATCAAATACAACATGTTCAAGCAGTATCAGCTGGATGAAGATCTGTCCGTAGTGGATCTGGATGATTCTACAGCCCTGAATGCAGAGCAGGAACATCAGGCGGGCTTATATATTGAAGACCTGCGCCGTAATTTTCAGCCAAGTCATATTCTGCAGTCGATGGACCTGATTCTGTTTAATGCCGAAACGGATATGCCAATCTATGTGGAAAATAACAGTCCATTATTGGCTAAAATGCGCCAAATGATTCTGGTAGATGATATTGCCAATATCCAGCTGATTAAAAACCGCTTATGGAATGGTGTGCATGCGATGATGGCCTGGTATGCCAGCCTGCGCGGTCATCAGACCATTGGCGTGGCCATGTCAGATCATGCGGTCAGAAAATTCATGCAGCAGGCCTTAGCGCAGGTGAAGCATGGTCTCTGTTACCAGATTCCTAAGCATGCTTCAGATCTGGAACGTCTGGCACAAAGTTTTACTGAATCCTGTGCCTATGCTTATCAGGACCCATGTGCACGTGTAGGGCGTGAACCCTTAAGAAAGCTGAAACACAATGAACGGGTTATGGGTTCATTATCGACCTTGCTTAAATATAGTTTACCGTTTGATGTGGTTTTAAAAGGCGCAGTGTTAGGTTATATCTATGCTCTGGAACAGGGTGAATGCGAGCAGCAGGAACTGTTGATGCATTTACAAATCCAGTTAAGACATATGGCATTAGAGCCGCAGCTACATGAGACCTTGTATGATGAAATGTCACAATTCATCAATCAGATTATCGCTGGAAAATTGTCCTTACAAAAATTCATGCAACTGGATTTGCAGCAAGCGCTCAGCTAAATATCAGCAGTAAATAAAAAGACCCAGAACGATTCTGGGTCTTTTTTTATGGAAGTTTATAAATTTATAATTTATACAGTCGTGGATTCTTGCTGATAAATACAGGATTGGGCAATCTGTTGCTGATCATCTGCGGACAGATCAATATTTTCCCATTTTTCCATCTGCTCTAATAGCCAGATAAAATCGGTGAATTGAGGCTCAACACTTTCACCTGCAAGGTTACGAATAATATTCTGAATCTTATGGAAGTCATAAACGTGTCGAGAAGCTGAACATTCAAACTGGATAATCTGATAATCCATCAGCATGTCCCAGACATCAGAAAGATCCGTAGCATGCTTTAAATCCATCTGAGCTTTTTTTACAGCAGCGACTAAGGCCTCTACAGTCAGTGGATGCAACTCGCCCCATTCCTGAGTTATTGCCAGCACTTTGTCTGCCACTTTAGGAATCACATTTTGGCTTGCTGCGACAATCAGGCTATAACCTTCAAGCTTGGCCTGAATATTCCAAGGTTCACCCACACAAAAACCATCAAAAATCTGTGCTGCAATCCCTTTGACCATCAAAGGGGGAGGTGAGGTCTTGAGCAATATATTTTTAGCATATTGCGCATCAGTTAAAGCCAGCCATTCTCTTAAACAGTAATGATGAATGGAGTATTTATAAACATGAGCCAGACCTACTTTATGTTGCTGCTTTAAGGCACTGACCAGCTTTTGTGACGTGATCTGTTCATTATCTTCAGGCTGAATGCCCAGTTCATAACACAAATCCTGTCTTAAGCTGATAAATGCCTGATTGATACTGAGGACTAATGGGGTCTGCAAAGCGACTTGTAACTGGTCTGCGCCCAAAGCAGCCGCGGGAAGCATGGCAGACAGGCAATGGGCAGCATCCAGAAAGCCATAGGCCAGACGGTCGCGTAAGCTGGACCAGGAGGCTTCACGGATCAGGTTTACCTTTAAACCCTGTTCAGTAAAATAACCTTGTCGCTCCGCCCAAAGAATGGCAACACAATCAAGCAGTGGAATATAGCCAATATTGAGTTCTGTTTTTTCTAATGTTGTCATTGAATGCTCCTTATTGGCCGGATAACAGTTTTTGTGCATCAAGTAAGCGCCTTGCCATATCGCCAATGGTAATCCGGTGACTCATGGCATTTTTGCGCAACAGGGCAAATGCTTCTTCTTCGCTCAGTCCATGTAGCTGGATCAGCAGGACTTTGGCTTTATCAATATCCCTGCGATCACTTAATTTTTCCTGAGTTTCCTTCAGGTCGTGTAACAGTTTTTTATGTTTCTGGAATTGTTCAATCGATATTTCCAGAATATTTTCCAGTTTGGTTGGATCAATCCCGTCCACAATATATGCCGTAACTCCGGCATCAATGGCATTTCTGATGGTGTCCTTGTTGGAATTTTGGGTAAACAGAACCGTAGGTAATTCATACTGACTTACGCAGCTTTCGATAATATCGCGATGAGGATGATCCATATTTAACAGAATGACATCGGCATGCAGACTTTTGATATCAACAATGTTGAGGTCATTCAGAATGACACAGGCCACCACATGAAAATCATGTGCAAGCAAAGAAGCCTGAATAAATTCAGCGCGTTCTGGATCATCATCAATCAGGGCAATTCGTAATTTAGACATGCAAGATTTTTAGCTAGTACATCGGGGAATATTCCATAAGGACTTATGCAAAAAACATACCATGCAATTTGGTGCAAAAAATCAGGAGATCAGGTTAAAAGTGTCATAAAAATAGTGCAGAGGAACTTAAAAGGCCGAATTAACCTGACTAAAATAAGGCGTTGTTGAAATAATCGCACTAAAATAAGGAATTTTAAGACAATAAAGAATATAAAAATTACCGCTTAGATCAATTTTAATTTCATCAAGATGATCGGGAAAAATAAAAAATCAAATATAGATAAAAATATTGGAATAATAATTGCTTATTTTTAATCCACTATAAATAAAAAGGTGGAATAGACATGAAATTAAAACTTATACCATCACTGCTAGTAATAAGCAGTCTTTTGATGGCGGGTAATGTGATGGCAGAAGATGGTGGTTTACGCTTTACCGAGAAAACTCTGGCCAAAGTGGCAGAAATGAAAACCAAGAAAAAACCAGCCGAAACCCAGCAAGCTGCACTATTACAAGCGCAAGTAATTGAAAATGCCTCTAAATAAAATCATAGCCAGAATACATGAAGAAACTCTCCAGCAGGAGGGTTTCTTTTCTAGGCTGAAATTTATAAGCCGTAGTTCAAAAAATAAGAATTCTATTTTCTAGTTATGACTTAGATTTTTGTCTAGAAACCTGTCTATTAAACTGATCTTGATGAATCAGAATATTGTTTATATCTTCAAAATTTTTAATTTAAATCACTTTTTGCCAACTCGAAAGAGATGGTTACAAGAAAAAAATACATATCTATAAATTACAAATACTTAATAAATTAGATGTCAGAACTTGTTTGAATCTGTCTGTGATCTTGCAAAGTACTGACAGATTTTTTGTATAGAAAAAATTAAAAATATTGCCGCACCAGTCAGATATTTTGGCAGAAAATATCTGCTTAATTTTACATGCTTCATTTATGCTACAGCTTAAATTTTTAAGCCAAGTCCTAAAGCAGATTAGGATCACTTATACAGGATTGTATAAATTCGCCATGAATATGATAAAAATTCCTCTCAAAAAAAATCCGCTTAGCCTGATGATACTGTCGGCATTTTCAGGCCATCTTTATGCTGAAACTACGCTAGCACAGGATAGTGTTCAGCAACTGGAAACTATTGTGGTGACCACTGAGCAAAATACAAATTCCCAGCAAGAGACTGCGGCCGAACTTGCCAGCGTTTCGGGAGGAACCAATTTTATTTCAGATCAGCAGCTCGAACATCAGCGTCTGGGAACCATTGCTGACGTCTTCCGTCTCCAGCCCGGCATTTATGCCCAATCGCCGGGCAATGAAGGAGCCAAAATTTCTATCCGTGGTTCTGGCATTAACCGTACTTCTGGTGCACATGCATCCGGAACTTATGTCATGATCGATGATATTCCCTTTACCGGACCGGGTGGTACAGCTTATGAACTGCTTGAACCATGGTGGATTGATCATGTTGAGGTGTACCGTGGTGCCAATGGTTTAAAACAGGGCGGATTGTCCTTAGGTGGAACAGTTAATTATAAAAGTAAGACTGGTGCAGAGCAGAATGGCTCTGAATTAAAATATGAAACGGGTAGCCATGGCTATCAGAAATACCAGTTTAGTACTGGCCGACAACTCGATAAGTTAGATTACTATCTGACAGTAACGGGTTCACAGTTTGATGGGATTCAGGATCATGCCGAAGGTGATGGTAAAGGTCTAGCTTTTAATCTGGGTTATCAGATCAGTCCAGATATTGAGACCCGCTTTTATGCCCGTTACCGTGAAAGCAAACATTTAACGCCAGGGCGCATTACCCAGGAACAGCTCAAGAATAATCCTGAAGCAGCCAATGATTTTAATCTGGCTGTAGATGCCAAGCGGATTCAACCGGGCAGTACCTGGCTGGCAAATACTACCACTTGGAACTTGCAGGATGATGCCAAACTGACCGGTAGTCTGGCTTATCACCATTATCCATTGGATCTACGTGAAAGTAGTTATCGTACCAATGTCGATTATGAGGATATTAGTGCGCGGGTTCAGTATGAGAAACCTTATCAGTTATTCGGTCTTGAACATCAAGGAAAAGTTGCTTTTCGAAGTACCACGCACCGTCCAAATAGTGGTGTAACCGAAACAATTCGACGCGATACTACAATTGATGGCACGCTTTATCCGGCAGATACCGTAACACGCCGTTATACTTATCGTGGTTCAGACAATGTGCTGCAATTTGATCAGGAAACTCAGTTGAATGATCAGTTTAAGCTTGATCTAGGATTGGCAGCAGCCTATACCCACCGTGAGAGTGAAGTGACTTATCCTGTGGCTAGTCCTGAAGTTAGCCGCTATGAATGGAATTTCGCCCCGCGTATTGGCCTGACTTATCAGCCAAATGAAACATTACAATGGTTTGCCAATTTAAGCCGTAGTATTGAACCGGCACATCCATGGGCGATGGCATGGTCTTCGCCATACTATTTTGACAGTGGTGTCGCTTCAGGGCGGGTACGTGAACCTATTTATCTGGACACGCAAACTGCAAATACTTTAGAACTGGGTGGCCGGGGCCAATCAGCCTGGGGTGATTGGGCACTGAGCTACTATTATTCCAAAGTTAAAAACGAGTTATTAACCTCAGAGTTGATCAAAACCTATGAGGATGGATCGGAACGACCTTCTGAGCCAATTGCTGTAGAATCCAATGCAACTCCCACCCTTCATCAAGGTGTAGAACTCAGTCTGGATACACCATTGTATGCATCACAGCAGGGTGAACTTCGCCTACGACAGGCTTATACCTTGAGTGATTTCCAATATAAAAACGATCCTTTATTTGGCAAAAACCAGCTGCCGGGAATTCCAAAACATCTTTATCAGGCGCAGCTCAGTTATGCCTTGAATAACGGTCTTTATGTGGGTCTAAATACAGAATATGCATCGAAGATGGCACATGATTATGCCAATAGCCGCTTCAGTGATGATTATCAGATTTGGGGTATTGATCTGGGATATGCGCCAGAAGATCAGTCATGGAGTGCCTGGGTTAACTTCAAGAACATCACCGATGAAAAATATGCAGCAGTGGTAATTCCAGGCTATGACGACAAAGGTGCAGATCTAGCACGATCTTCACCGGGTGAAGGCTTCTCGACTTATGCAGGCGTGTCGTTTAAATTTTAAAATCACCACTTCATAAAAAAGCGGGCATTTTTGCCCGCTTTTTTTATTGTCAGCTTATATAAAACTAGCCTTCCAGAATTCCACTGACACCTGTCACAATCATATCAATGGCGATGGTTCCGATTAACAGTGCTGCAACACGACCGACAATATCGACATACAGGTCAATGTAGTTGGAATATTTATGCTGTAAATGATCATGCAGGTATTTCATCAGAATTAGCAAGCTACAGGTCAGAAACAGGGTAAAGAAAATCACCAGAATGGTTTGCATTAAACTGAGCTGAATCCCGGTAATCACGGAAGCCGAAATGGTGCCGGGACCGATCATAAAAGGCATGGCAATCGTACCCGCCAGATGATTCGGCGCACCCCGCATCACCCCAATGGTATCCGCACCTTCAAAGACATAGCGATAACCAATCACCAGAAAAATCAGACCACCAAAAATCTGGAAGGATTCAAAGCGAGCATGTAGCACTTCATTAAAGAAGGCTTCACCAGTTTTCGCAAAAATGATGAAAACAATAAAGCTGATCAGGCTGCCCTGAATCAATGCCATATTGAAGACCTTTGCTTCGGAATTACGAATAATTCCGAGCATATAGATACTCATCAAAAATGGATTGAGTAACGAAAAAAACAGGGCAAAGGCATTTAAACTTGCTGACATCATTCAATCCTTCCGTAGTTGAGTGATCCTAGATTTCACGATCCGGGAAAAGTGGACGTTTACCCGGGCTGATCCGGTTGATGTGCAGATACATCATATGACGTTCATATTTATCCAGAATGTCGTTAATAACTTGTTCCTTGCTGTAACCGACCAGATCATTGCCCTGAGATCCTTCAAACAGGTAACTTTCCAGACGATAGTAATAGCGTTTAGTCCGTTTACCCCGTGAACTAAAGTTCGGTGTGGCATAACGTACTGGCCAGATTTGATAGACAAAGTTTTCTTCTTCATCCAGCTGAATGGTGAGATCCAGATGATACAGTTCAGGTTCTTCCTCAAGCGGTTTTTCCTGAATATTCACTTGAATACCCTTATCGGTTAACTCAGTCGCAACTGCCTCAATGGCCGGCTTGCAGACGTCATCCAGCATGGCGCGAGTCTGTGAAAGGCTTGGATGCAACATCACCCGGCTCAGACGTTTCTTCCAGTTAAAGATGTCAACATTACCGACGACTGGTGCAGCATTCAGACTGGTACTGGCCTGACGGAAATCCTCAAGCCGCAAGGATTTATACAAACCGGCCATGACAAAGAAGATCACGAAACTAAAAGGTAAGCCCATAATAATGGTGGTGTTTTGCAATGCTGTCACACCGTTAGCCATTAGCATAGCTAGCGTCAACAGGCCAATCGCAATCGCCCAGAACACACTGAGCCAGCGCGGTGAATCATGCTCAATATTAGTGAATTTAGTGGTGAAGTTCCCCAATACCAATGCCCCTGAATCCGCTGAAGTCACATAGAACAGCAAACCTGTAATGGTGGCGACACCTGCGAGAAATGTGAAACCTGGATACTGTGCCAGCAGGTCATAAAAACCATGTGCCGGATTTTCTAAAACAGTTGTCGCAAGCTGAGTATTACCATCAAAAATCACGCTGTATAAAGCACTGTTACCGAAAATAGACAACCAAGTGAGGGTAAATAACAGAGGAATAACCAAAGTCCCGGTGACAAATTCACGAATAGTACGACCACGGGAAATACGTGCCAGGAACAGACCTACAAACGGCGACCAAGCAATCCACCATGCCCAGAAGAACAGGGTCCAGCTATTCATCCATTCTTTAGGCTGCTCAAAAGGAAAACTGCTTAAAGAGAGTTTCGGGAACTGGCTGAGATAATCACCAAAATTCTGAATTAGAGCCGCTAATAAAAACTCGGTATTTCCCATAAAGAGAATAAAGAGCAGCAACCCGATTGATACATAGATATTAATTTCAGACAGAACCCGAATACCTTTATTGACACCCGCAGTGACGGAAATAATAGTAATAATGACTGCAACACCAATTAATGCAGTTTGAATCCAGATATTTTCCGGCAAGCCAAACAGGACATGCAGACCGTAATTTAGCTGAACCACACCAATACCGCAGGTTGTGGCAATACCGAAAATCGTACCGAGTACCGCAGCAGTATCCACCGTATGGCCGATCGGGCCATTAATTCTTTTTCCAAATATAGGATAAAGCGCAGAGCGAATTGTCAGTGGTAAATTATAGCGATAACTGAAATATCCCAACGCAACCCCAATCAGCGCGTACATGCTCCAGCCAGTCAGACCATAGTGAAACAGGGTCCAGACCATGGACTGACGCGCGGCTTCAAAGGTTTCAGCTTCACCGACTGGTGGACTCATATAGTGCGACAGGGGTTCAGCGACCGAGAAGAACATCAAGTCAATCCCGATCCCGGCTGAGAACAACATGGCCGACCAGCTCAGCAGGCTGAATTCGGGTTTAGAATGTTTCGGTCCAAGCTTGATTTCGCCATAACGTGAGCAGGCGATAAAGACTATAAAAACCAGATACAGCGTTGCCGCCAGCAGGTAATACCAGCTAAAGGTACTACTGACCCAGTTTAAAATATTAATAATGACTAGATTGGCTTGTTCATTAAATAAAATCGTGATGATAGAAAACAGCAGAATAAGCGTCGCCGAACAATAAAAGACTACCTTATTCAGACTATCTTGCACCTCTTCGTTTTTCTTTTGCATAAATCTCTGACCATCGTTTTTGTTGCCGGATGATCTACAGTGCAGTGTGATTTAAAAGCAAAAACTGGCCCTAAAGCTTCCTTGTTTTCGTGAATTACAAACTTTTGCAAATCCAAAACAAACTGCGCTGTACATCAAGGGTGAGCTGGCACTATAATTTTTATTAATTGAACGTTCAATTAAAAAAGCGTTTATGAATTGTTACATCATTCAGCTATTTGCTTTAGCAGAATGATTTTTTATTGCTACATCCGTTATTCAGGTTAGTCCTATGCCAAAAGTTGGTATGCAACCGATCCGTCGTCAGCAACTGATCGATGCCACCTTAGCTGCAGTGAATGAGCTAGGTTTTGCAGAAGCTTCAATTAGTCAGATTGCTCAGAGGGCAGGTGTCTCAACCGGCATCATAAGTCATTATTTTCAAGGTAAAAATGGGTTAATTGAAGCCACAATGCGTTACTTATTGCAGCAATTAGGTAAATCTGTTGCTGAAATCAAGTCACAGGTGAATGACGCCCCTGAACAACGCTTACTGGCGATTGTGCGTGGCAATTTTACTGCTCCACAAACGGATAAAGCGGCCATGAAGGTGTGGTTGGCTTTTTGGGCCAGCAGTCTGCACCAGCCTGATTTACATCGTTTACAGCAAATAAACCATTACCGCTTACATTCTAATCTTAAATATGAATTCATGAAAAAGCTGAGTAAGGATCAAGCTGAGAAGGCAGCACAAGGTCTGGCTGCACTCATTGATGGATTCTGGCTAAGAGGTGCTTTAGTAAGTGGCGAAATTGATCCAGAACTGCCGATTGAACTGTGTAGTGAATATATCCGGCAACAACTCAAATAACCAATCTGCGAGGGAATTCCATTGACAACATTCAAACTGCAACGTCCTTATATCCATGGACAATATGTCGATGCAACGTCCAATAGCACGTTTCAAACTATTAATCCTGCCACCGGTGAAGTCCTGGCTGAAGTGCAAGTCTGTTCAAAAAATGATATCGATCGTGCGGTTGAATCTGCACAACAAGGGCAAAAAGTCTGGGCAGAAATGGCCGCGATTCAACGTTCGCGCATCTTAAATAAGGCAGTGGCCATTTTACGCGAGCGCAACGATGAGCTGGCAAAATTAGAAAGCTTGGACAGCGGTAAAGCCTTTAGTGAAACCTCTACCGTTGATATTACAACAGGTGCAGATGTACTCGAATATTATGCGGGCATTTTACCGGTTCTTGAAGGCCAACAAATCCCGCTGAGAAGCAGTTCCTTCGTTTATACCCGTCGTGAACCTTTGGGTGTCGTCGCTGGAATTGGTGCATGGAATTATCCAATTCAGATCGCTTTATGGAAATCTGCACCGGCACTCGCTGCAGGCAATGCCATGATTTTCAAAGCCAGTGAAGTTACCCCTTTAACTGCGCTAAAACTGGCAGAAATTTATACTGAAGCCGGTGTACCGCATGGTGTCTTTAATGTGGTTACCGGCAGTGGTGAAATTGGGGGTTATCTGACTTCGCATCCTGATATTGCCAAAGTATCGTTCACTGGTGGCGTTTCTACCGGCAAAAAGGTCATGGCGCAAGCTGCAAATTCTAGCCTAAAAGAAGTCACGATGGAGCTGGGCGGTAAGTCTCCGCTGATTATCTGTGAAGATGCCGATCTGGATTTGGCGGCCGATATTGCCATGATGGCCAATTTCTATAGTTCCGGTCAGGTGTGTACCAACGGTACTCGCGTATTTGTGCCTTTGGCATTGAAAGCAGAATTTGAAGAAAAGATTTTGCAGCGTGTTGAACATATCCGTATGGGTGATCCTCTCGATCCTGAAACCAATTTCGGCCCAGTGTCCAGCTTTGAGCATATGGAAAAAGTGCTGGGCTATATCGAAAAAGGCAAGATAGAAGGGGCGCGCTTATTATGTGGCGGCGGCCGTGCCGAAGATGAACAGTTTGCCCAAGGGGCTTATGTCCTGCCAACCGTATTTACCGACTGCCGCGATGACATGACCATTGTACGTGAAGAAATCTTCGGTCCAGTCATGAGCATCCTGAGTTATGACACCGAGCAAGAAGCCATTCGTCGTGCCAATGATACCGATTATGGTCTGGCCGCCGGTGTTGTCACACCAGACTTGGCCCGTGCACACCGAATTATTCATCAGGTAGAAGCAGGTATCTGCTGGATTAATACCTGGGGTGAATCACCTGCAGAAATGCCGGTCGGTGGCTATAAGCATTCCGGTGTTGGACGTGAAAATGGGCTTGTGACCTTGCAGCATTACACCCAGACCAAATCGGTTCAGGTCGAACTCAGTCCTTTCCAATCTGTATTTAGCGCATAAGGGGGATTTGATGAATTACGACTATATTATTATCGGTGCGGGCTCTGCGGGTAATGTTCTGGCAGCGCGTTTAACTGAAGATCCAGATACTAAGGTGCTATTACTTGAGGCAGGTGGCCCGGACTATCGTCTGGATTTTAGAACCCAGATGCCGGCTGCTTTAGCTTATCCTTTACAAGGACGCCGTTATAACTGGGCCTATCTGACCGATCCAGAACCCCACATGAACAATCGCCGTATGGAATGCGGCCGTGGTAAAGGTCTGGGCGGATCTTCACTGATTAATGGCATGTGCTATATCCGTGGTAATGCTATGGATCTGGAACAGTGGGCCAGCCTTAAAGGTCTGGAACACTGGAACTATGCGCAGTGTCTACCCTATTACAAAAAAGCTGAAACCCGCGATATTGGCGGCAATGACTATCATGGCGATTCAGGCCCGGTTTCAGTCGCAACACCTAAGAATGGTAATAATGAGCTGTTCCATGCCATGGTCGAAGCTGGAGTACAGGCGGGTTATCCACGTACCGATGACTTGAATGGCTACCAACAGGAAGGCTTCGGGCCAATGGATCGTACTGTGACACCACAAGGTCGTCGCTCCAGTACGGCACGTGGTTATCTGGATATGGCCAAAGGCCGGGATAATCTCACTATTATTACCCATGCCATGACCAACCGAATTCTGTTTAATCGCAATCAGGCGATTGGCGTAGAATATTTTGAAGGTCAAAATACCTTACAGCCGATTCAGGTCTTTGCGGATCGTGAAGTTCTACTATGTGCAGGTGCAATTGCATCTCCACAAATCCTGCAACGCTCTGGTATAGGTCCGGCTGAATTGTTAAAAAGTCTGGATATTCCGGTGGTTCAGGACCTGCCGGGTGTGGGTGAAAACCTGCAAGACCATCTGGAAATGTACTTACAATATAAGTGCAAAAAACCGGTCAGCTTATATCCGGCATTGAAATGGTATAACCAACCCATGATTGGCGCAGAATGGTTATTCCTGGGTAAAGGCATTGGTGCCAGCAACCAGTTTGAAGCCGGGGGCTTTATCCGTTCTTCGGATGAGTTCGAATGGCCAAATATCCAGTATCACTTCCTGCCAGTGGCGATTAACTATAATGGGACCAATGCTATCCATGAGCACGGCTTCCAGGCCCATGTCGGTTCCATGCGTTCACCATCTCGTGGCCGAGTTCGTCTGAAATCCAAAGATCCGTTTGAGCATCCAAGTATTTTGTTCAACTATATGAGTACCGAACAGGACTGGCGTGAATTCCGTGATGCCATCCGCATTACCCGTGAAATTATGCATCAGCCAGCCTTGGATCCATATCGTGGTGAAGAAATCAGTCCGGGCAAAAATCTGCAAACTGATGCAGAAATTGATGAATTTGTTCGTAATCATGCAGAAACAGCGTATCATCCGTCCTGTAGCTGTAAAATGGGTGAGGATGATATGGCAGTTGTCGATGGTTATGGACGTGTGCATGAGATGCAAGGCCTGCGTGTCATCGATGCTTCAATTATGCCGCTTATTATTACAGGCAACCTCAATGCAACCACGATCATGATGGCTGAAAAGCTTGCAGATCATATCCGTGGCAAGCAGGCATTACCTGCTTCTACAGCGCCTTTCTACCGGGCCCCACGCGCTTAAGTCATGGCTATATTCCTGTTGCTTGTTGCATCAAGGAATATAGCGGAATTTATTTTTACCCAAAGCTGGATAGGGCTGTAATTGGTTTCAGTGTTATCCATTCTTTGCTTAATATAATTTATATTTTATGAGAATTTTCAAACAAACAGTCCTTTTCGGCTGTGCTGCTGTTTCTAGTGTTTATTGTTTTGCAGATGATGCAGACGCAAAAAAAATTGAAACCAGTGGAAACATCAGTGTAGTTTCTAAATACATCTCCCGTGGTCTGACCAATGCACCAGAAAATGATGACATTGCCTTACAGGCAGCGCTGAATCTGGCTTATGGTAATTTTTATGTCGGTTACTGGGGCTCAACCTTAGGTTATTCCTACCCAGAACTGGAAGGCAAGAAATCACATCGTCGTGATAAAGTCGAACATGATTTTATCGTGGGCTATACCTATAGCAGTGAAAACTACGACTGGAATTTCTGGGATGCGACCTATTATTATCCGGGTGGCAGCCATACCACTTCAAATGAATTAGGTTTGAATGTGAGTCGTGCACTGAATGACAAGACCAGCGTTACAGCAGGTGTGTCGACCTATTTATATGATGTGGCTTATGCCAATCAGGGCGATACTTTTTATACCCTGGATTTAACCCATCAGATTAATGATAAGCTGGGTGCGCATGTCGGTGCAGCAGGTGGTTATTTTAATGATGAAGGCAAATATGAAGGTAATGAGCTGGGTAATACCACAAAACAGCATGCTTTCCGTTATGCAACTGCCGGATTGAGTTATGAAGTTGCGCCGAAATTGACCTTGTCTGGTGATTATATCTTCGGTGGTTACGACCGTTTTGGTGATAAACAGCGCGATCTCGCTGTGTTTGGTATTGGCTATGACTTTTAATTTGGATCTTGATCTGATTTAAAAAACGCATTTCCCAGTCCATAAAATCCAGTCGGGAACAGCAAGTATTAATAAAAACAGTCTGTTCCCGGCTTAAAGCCAGATTTTCTGAATATTTAATTAACAGATATTTTGATAAATCTGCAGGAAATTCGAGCAAACATTATCAATTTCATAAAATGATTCTATAATAGCGCCCATTCTTACTCGAGCTTATCCTGAAACTAACTGGTTGAAGGTTTAACCCGGGTTATTTTTATTTTTGAGTCAAATTCTCCTCCGTGATTCGGCTTGTATATTCAGATTTAGCATCTTATCTGTCCGTGGTGGCACATAAGAATATTTAGGTATCCACATGGAAATTAAGGTCAATTATCTCGATAATCTTCGTCAGGAAGCCAAGTTCGATGACTTCACGGTAATCGCCGATCAGCCGATCCGCTATAAAGGTGATGGTTCTGCGCCAGGTCCATTTGATTATTTTCTGGCTTCATCTGCGCTGTGTGCGGCCTATTTCGTTAAAGTTTATTGTGCAGCGCGTGACATTCCGACCGACAATATCCGTCTGTCTCAAAATAATATCGTCGATCCTGAAAACCGCTACAAACAGATTTTTAAAATTCAGGTCGAGTTACCAGCTGATATCTCTGAAAAAGACCGTCAGGGGATTTTGCGTTCGATCGACCGTTGTACCGTCAAAAAAGTCATTCAAACCGGTCCTGAATTTGTCATAGAAGAAGTTGAAAGCATTGATGCCGATGCGCAGGCTTTGTTGATGCCAAATCTGGCTTCAGACAGCCTAACCTGTATTCCGGGTAAAGACTTACCACTCGAAGAAACTATTGCCAATATGTCTGCGATTCTGGCAGGCCTCGGCATGAAAATTGAAATTGCGTCTTGGCGTAATATCGTACCGAATGTCTGGTCGCTGCATATTCGTGATGCTCAGTCACCGATGTGCTTTACTAATGGTAAAGGTTCAACCAAAGAAAGTGCGCTGGCGTCTGCACTGGGTGAATTCATCGAGCGTCTGAACTGTAACTTCTTCTATAACGACCAGTTCTGGGGTGAAGATATTGCCAATGCAGAATTTGTGCATTATCCGGATGAAAAATGGTTCCAGCCAGGTCCAAATGGCGAGTTGCCAGCCGAAGTTTTAGATGAACATACCCGTGAAATTTATGATCCTGAAGATGAGTTACTGGGTATCCATCTTTATGATACTAACTCAGGCAATAAAGCACGCGGTATCTGTTCATTGCCATTTGTACGTCAGTCTGATGGTGAAACTGTATATTTCCCATCGAATCTGATTGAAAATCTGTACCTCAGTAATGGTATGAGTGCGGGCAATACTTTGGCTGAAGCTCAAGTACAATGCCTGTCTGAAATTTTTGAACGTGCGGTTAAACGCGAAATTCTGGAAGGTGAGCTGGCACTTCCAGATGTCCCTGAACACGTATTGGCAAAATATCCAAAGATTGTAGAAGGCATTAAAGGCTTAGAAGAGCAAGGCTTTCCAGTACTGGTCAAAGATGCTTCTTTAGGTGGCCAGTTCCCGGTGATGTGCGTGACCTTGATGAACCCGCGTACGGGTGGTGTCTTTGCCTCATTCGGTGCCCATCCAAACTTTGAAGTCGCTTTAGAGCGTAGTCTGACTGAACTGTTACAAGGTCGTAGTTTTGAAGGCCTGAATGATCTGCCAAAACCAACCTTCAGTTCAAATGCAGTTACTGAACCGAATAACTTCGTTGAGCACTTTATTGACTCAAGTGGTGTCGTATCTTGGCGTTTCTTCAGCGCAAAATCTGACTATGATTTTGTCGAGTGGGATTTCACCAATAATGGTCAAAACTCAAATGCCGATGAAGCGCAGGAATTGTTTACCATTCTTGAAGAGATGGGCCACGAAGTTTATATGGCGGTTTATCAGCATTTAGGTGCAACCGCTTGTCGTATTCTGGTGCCGGGTTATTCTGAAATTTATCTGGTGGAAGATCTGGTTTGGGACAATACCAACAAGGCGCTTTTATATCGTGAAGACATTCTGAACCTGCATCGTCTGGATGATGAGCAGCTGGAAGCTCTGGTTGAACGTCTGGAAGAAGCAGATGAAGATGATTATACCGAGATCCGTACCTTGATCGGGATTGAATTTGACGAAAATACCGAATGGGGTCAGCTGACCATTCTGGAACTAAAACTGCTGATCTATCTGGCTCTACAACAATTTGAAGAAGCTAAAGATTTGGTCGAACAGTTCCTGCAATACAATACCAACACGGTTGAACGTGGCCTGTTCTATCAATGCATGAATGTCGTACTTGAAGTCATTCTGGATGATGAAATGGAACTGGAAGACTATGAACACAACTTCCGCCGTATGTTTGGCGATACCCGTATGGATGCAGTCCTCGGTTCAGTAGAAGGTAAAGTACGTTTCTACGGTTTAGCTGAAACCAATATGCAGCTTGAAGGTCTGGATCGTCATCTACGTTTAATTGACAGCTACAAGAAACTGCATGCAGCACGAGCCAAGTTTGTAGCAGCGTAGTAAGTGAAGATGATTAGCTGACTTTGCTGGTCTTTAAATCTTTAAAAAATAGCCCATCTTAGAATGGGCTGTTTTTTTATATTGCACTAATATTTTGCGAGTGTTTAAAAAAAAAGAAAAATAAAGGGTGATCATTACCGCCCATTTAAATCTTAAATAACAGCTTAAATATTATTTAAAGTCAAGGAAATGTTATTGACCATATGAATCAGGCGAGGACCGATTTCATTTTCCAGTTTTTCCTGATTGAGCAGATAAGTTGGCGCGCCGCAGTTAAAGGTCAGAATACCATGTTTAGGATGAATTAAAGGCACCGCGACAGAGTTCACATCTTTGGCCCAATCACCGAGAGATAAGCAATAGCCATAATCCTGATAATCACGGATAGCACGTTCTAAATTACGCTTAATGGTTGGCCATTGATCTTCATTTCTTTTCTTGATCGCATCAAACAGATATTCACGTTCTTTAACTTCCATCGCAGCCAGACAGGCACGGCCCATCGCACTACTATGAATAGGCAGGGTAGAGCCAACTGGACGACGCATGGTCAAAGTAGATTCCGTGTGAACGACTTCCAAATAAATCATGCTCAGACGATCACGTGTTGCCATGGCGACAGGCGCTTGCGCATAACGTGACATTTCTTCCATAAAGGGATAAGCCTGTGTACGAGCCGAAATATTGCTTAGCGCCGCATAACCCAAAGCCAATACGCCAACATCCAATAGGTATTTGGTCGTATTCGGTAACTGTTTTAGATAACCTAAAGAAACCAGCGTGCTGGTAATCCGGGCAACAGTCGGTTTTGGCAGATTAGTCAGTTGTGCAATTTCCTGGTTGCCCAGTAATTGATTCGTTGCAGAAAAACATCTCAGGATTTCTAAACCACGTGCAATAGACGCGATAAATTGCGGGTTATTTTCTCTATGAATATGTGAAATCGGATCTAAACGGATCTCATCAAAATTAGGTATTTCGCCAGTTTTATTTTTTGTCATGGTCAGAGCAATTAAAGGTAAATTAATAAATATGATAGCAATTAAATTTCACGATACAAAATAAAACACTTCTATTAATGATAAAAATAAATAAAAAAGTGCTCATTTTATCTGTATTTAAGTCAATTAGCGCTATTCAGCTAAAAACGATGCAGAATTTACAGGTTTTTGAGACCTGTAATGATCTTTAAGTATCTTTAGAAAATTTAAAGTTCGCCAGATAAAATTTCAGGAAAATGGAGCCAATAAAAACTAGAATCATCAGCACGATTTAATTGAAACATTCTTATCTCGCTGCGCTTTTATAGAATCAATTATGACCTGATTCCGATCATCTAACTCTTTTCTAAATCTACTAACAATCTAAAAAATTTCGCATTGTGAAATAAAATTCTAACTATAATTTTTAATTAAAGCTAGAAAAATTTGCTTTTTTGCTTAAAAAATAAAATTTTTAATAATTTTTCTTGCTCAAAATGAATTTTTATGATTATTTATTTCGTATTACGAAACTAAAATTAAAGGGTAAAGGAATTTACCCAGATGAACTAAATAACATGGAGATCCCTATGATTCGCGATCCGGAAATGCTCGAGCAACTTCTTTCGACTATTCGTAACTTTGTCAAAAATGAACTAGTCCCTTTAGAACATGAAGTTGAAGAAAGTAACGCGATTCCTGAGCGTATTGTCGAGCAGATGAAAGAATTAGGTCTGTTTGGCCTAACTATTCCAGAGGAATACGGCGGTTTAGGTATCACCATGGAAGAGGAAATTCTGGTCGCAATGGAATTAGGCCGTACATCGGCTGCATTCCGTTCTTTGATCGGGACCAATAACGGGATCGGTTCAAGCGGGATCGTGATTGACGGTACAGAAGAGCAAAAACAAAAATACCTGCCACGTTATGCGACTGGTGAAATCATTGGTTCATTCTGTTTAACTGAGCCAGATTCAGGTTCAGATGCAGCATCTTTAAAAACCAGCGCGGTTAAAGATGGCGATTACTATATTTTAAACGGTACCAAACGTTTTATTACCAATGCACCGCGTGCAACAACATTTACGGTGATGGCGCGTACCAATCCTGATATCAAAGGTGCAAGCGGCATTTCTGCATTCCTGGTAGAAGCGAATACACCGGGCCTAAGTCTGGGCAAAATTGATAAAAAAATGGGTCAACACGGTTCATACACTTGTGACGTGATTTTTGACAACTGTAAAGTTCATAAAGATCAGTTGATCGGTGGTGTTGAAGGCATTGGCTTTAAAACTGCAATGCGTGTCCTGGATAAAGGCCGTCTGCACATTGCTGGCTATAGCGTAGGTATGGCAGAGCGTATGCTAGAAGACGCTTTAAATTATGCAGTGGAACGTAAGCAGTTCGGTCAACCAATTGCGAATTTCCAACTCATCCAAGGCATGCTGGCAGACTCTAAAGCTGAGATTTATGCGGCGAAATGTATGGTTCTAGATGCTGCTCGTCTGCGTGACGAAGGCAAGAATGTAACCACTGAATCTTCATGCGCGAAAATGTTTGCCACTGAAATGTGTGGCCGTGTAGCGGATCGCTGTCTGCAAATTCATGGTGGCGCGGGCTATATCAGTGAATATTCAATTGAACGTTTCTATCGTGATGTGCGTTTGTTCCGTCTGTATGAAGGTACTACTCAAATCCAGCAAATCATCATCGCACGTGAAATGATTAAACAAGCGACTGCTTAAGCAGCAGATTTTTAGAATATTGGAAATATTAAAATGAGCACAAGAATTAGATTTGACTGGCAAGATCCATTTTTACTGGAACAGCAACTGACTGAAGAAGAACGCATGATCCGTGACAGCGCACATGCATACTGTCAGGACAAGCTGATGCCACGCGTATTAGAACAGTTCCGTCATGAAAAAACTGATCCAACCATTTTCCGTGAAATGGGTGAACTCGGTCTGTTGGGTCCAACCATTCCTGAGCAATACGGCGGTGCCGGCTTAAATTATGTCAGCTATGGTCTGATTGCCCGTGAAGTAGAACGTGTGGATTCAGGTTATCGTTCAATGGCCAGCGTACAAAGCTCGCTAGTGATGGTGCCAATCAATGAATTTGGTTCTGAAGAACAGAAGCAGAAATATTTACCGAAATTGGCGACCGGTGAATATATCGGTTGTTTCGGTCTGACTGAACCAGATCATGGTTCTGATCCGGGCAGCATGATTACTCGTGCCAAGAAAGTTGATGGTGGTTACCGTCTGACTGGTGCGAAAATGTGGATCACCAACAGCCCAATTGCTGATGTCTTTGTGGTTTGGGCAAAAGAAGTATCTCCTGAAGGCAATGTCGGTGACATTCGCGGCTTTATCTTAGAAAAGGGTTGGGAAGGGCTTTCTGCACCAGCAATTCACGGTAAAGTTGGCCTACGTGCTTCGATTACCGGTGAAATCGTGATGGACAATGTTTTTGTTCCAGAAGAAAACGCATTCCCGGAAATCCGTGGTTTAAAAGGTCCATTTACCTGTCTGAACAGTGCGCGTTATGGCATTGCATGGGGTGCGATGGGCGCAGCAGAATTCTGCTGGCATACAGCGCATCAATACACCATGGACCGTAAACAATTCGGTCGTCCATTGGCTGCCAATCAGTTAATTCAGAAAAAACTGGCAGACATGCAAACTGAAATTGCGTTGGGTCTGCAAGTGGCATTACGTTTTGGCCGTATGAAAGATGAAGGTATTGCATCAGTCGAGGGTACTTCACTGATCAAACGTAATAACTGTGGTAAAGCTTTAGACATTGCCCGTTTAGCGCGTGACATGATGGGCGGTAACGGGATCTCTGATGAATTCGGTGTAGCTCGTCATCTGGTAAACCTGGAAGTGGTCAATACTTATGAAGGTACCCATGATGTACATGCCCTAATTCTAGGTCGTGCTCAAACAGGTATTGCTGCATTCTCCAACTAAATGCAGATCAACTTCTAGCCAGCAATGCTGGCTAGTTTGTTTTGGCTGACTTTAATTAAAGTCAGCCAATCCAGTTCTGGGATGGTTTTTTAAAATCTAGTCAGTTTCAGAATTAAAGATCAATTAAACATTCTATGTTTCATTTAATTAATTAGGTGAAACATAAACTTCTAAAGGGCACAGGAGTGCCAGCAAAGTGTAAAGGACATTATGAATACGCTTAATTCACAACAAAACCTTCTACCAGAAGAAAATATGCCTAAGAAAAAGGTCTGGATTCTGGCTTTTATCTTTTCATTTTTAGCGTTATTGGTAGATGGTGCAGATCTTGCACTATTGGCCTATAGTCTAACCAGCCTTAAACAAGAGTTTTCACTCAGTAGTATTCAGGCAGGTGCACTCGGTAGCTGGACACTTGCTGGTATGGCCATTGGTGGCTTTTTTGGTGGCTGGGCTTGTGACCGCTTCGGGCGAGTGCGGGTGATTGTTGTTGCGATCGCTTTATTCTCTTCATTAACCTTCTGGCTGGGCTTTACTCAAAGCTATGAAGAATTTAAGTGGTTGCGATTCTTTTCAGCAATTGGCTTAGGCGCCCTCTATATTGCCTGTAATACGCTAATGGCAGAGTATGTGCCAACAAAATATCGTTCTACAGTACTTGCTGCTTTAATGACAGGTTGGACACTTGGTTCAGTTGTTGCCACTGTACTTGCAGGATGGCTGCTTCCAGAACTAGGCTGGCGTTACCTTTACTATATTGCCATTGTTCCGATTGTTCTTGCCATTGGCATGTTCTTCCTGGTACCAGAACCACAAGCCTGGTTAAAGGCACGTCAAGAAAGATTGGCAGCCAAAGCCAGCGGCGTAGTGCAGGAAAAACCGAAGAATACGTTTAAAATGATTTTTGCCGATGCTTTAAGCCGTCGCATGTTCATCCTCTGGTCGTTCAGCACCGCATTCTTACAGTTTGGTTATTACGGCGTAAGTAACTGGTTACCGGCTTATCTGGAATCAGACTTAGGTATCAAATTTAAAGAAATGACCACCTATATGATTGGGACCTTCCTGATCATGATGTGTACCAAAGTGATCGCGGGCATTATTGCGGATAAAATTGGTCGTCGTGCAGTATTTGCTTTCGGTACCATGGGCACCGCAATCTTTATTCCCATCATTGTCTTTGGTAATACACCAGACAACATCTTATGGCTGATGCTGTTTTTCGGATTCCTTTACGGTATTCCATATGGCATTAACGCGACTTATATGACAGAAAGTTTCTCTACTAAAGTCCGTGGTACAGCTACAGGTGGCGCTTATAACATTGGCCGTTTAGGCGCAGTATTGGCACCTTTAACCATCGGTTATTTTGCGCAAGGTGGCTCAATTGGTACAGGTCTACTCATCATGAGTGTGGCTTATTTTATTTGTGGTTTGATCCCAGCGATTTTCATTAAAAACCGTTTGTTTGACCCACAAAAAGCTGACTAATTGATTAATCAAACATTTATAAAGACAGGAAGATGCTAGGAAGCAATTAAATGAATAAAATCACACAGGATATCGAAACCATACTCAAGCAGATTCCAGATGGTGCGCATATTATGACCAGTGGCTTCGGTCTGGCAGGACAGCCAATCGAACTGATTGAAGCTTTGATTGATATTGGTCCTAAAGATCTGACTATTATTAATAATAATGCAGCTTCTGGTGACCGTGGTCTAACCAACTTGTTATTGTCAGGACTGGTGAAAAAAATGATCTGTTCATTTCCTCGTGCCAATAACTCCAAGGTTTTTGAAGAACTGTATAAAGCTGGAAAGGTTGAACTAGAGTTGGTGCCACAAGGCAACTTGGCTTGCCGTATTCAGGCAGCGGGTGCAGGTCTGGGCGCTATTTTTACGCCTACAGGTTACGGCACCAAGATTGCTGAAGGCAAAGAAACCCGCCATATCAATGGCAAGGACTATGTGCTGGAATATCCAATTCATGCAGACTATGCCTTGGTTTATGGCAATCAGGCTGATCAATGGGGCAATTTAACCTACCGTAAAGCAGCCCGAAACTTTGGCCCGTTAATGGCAAAAGCAGCCAGAACAACAATTGCCCAAGTGCATGAAATTGTAGAGCTAGGCGAGCTTGATCCAGAGATTATCGTAACGCCGGGTATTTTTGTGCAGCATGTGGTGAAGGTAGGAGATATCAAATAATGACAATTCAAAAACGTACACGCGAACAGATTGTAGAAAAAGTTGCACAGGATATTCCGACCGGTTCTTATGTGAATTTAGGCATTGGCTTACCAACACGCGTTGCCGGTTATTTAAAGCCTGAGCAAGATATTGTCTTGCATTCCGAAAATGGCGTTCTGGGTTTTACCGCTTTAACTGATCCTGATCAAGCTGATGATGATCTGATTAATGCCGGTAAAGAGCTAGTCAGCATGCTGGATGGCGGCAGTTTTATGAACTCTGCAGATTCCTTCGATATTATGCGTGGCGGCCATTTAGATTTCTGTATTATGGGCGCCTTTCAGGTTGCTGTGAACGGTGATCTCGCTAACTGGCATACCGGTGCACTGGATGCGGTTCCAGCGGTGGGTGGGGCGATGGATCTGGCGGTTGGTGCTCGCTGTGTTTATGTTTGCATGGAACATGTCACTAAAAATGGCGAACCACGGATTGTGGAAGAGCTGACTTATCCGATTACCGGTAAAAACTGCGTTGACCGTATTTATACCGATTTGTGCATTATTGAACTCAAAGATAATCAGGCTTGGGTGCTAGAAATAGTGGATGGCTTGAGTTTCGAAGAACTTCAGCAACAGACTGGTTGCAAGTTACAAGATGGCCGCGCAGCTGCACAGTTAAAAGCATCCGTATAATAAGCTAAATCATTTAAATATGGTTAAAAATCGCAGCTTAGGCTGCGATTTTTTTTACGCTGTATTTTTATGCGTTTAGTTACGTATTCTAAAAGTGGACATTTCTATTTTTAGATTGCAACTAAATTTTGCATAATCGCCATTATGTTAAATGAGCTAGAAATTTTTAGGCAAAGCTTATTACAAAATCAATAATTAATAATATACATCCAATTTTCCCTAGTGTATGAGCAAAGATCCCAACTGGTGAGAGAGATAGAGATTTATCTTTGGAAAAGAAATTTCTTAACGTTACTTCAGTTGTGAGTTGTTCATAAGTCATTAGAACGCCCATTTCAATACATACTAGAAATAACCCGATATTTCCTAAATATGCACTAATTTCTGTTTTACCATCTACAATATCCGAATAAATTAGGAATAAAGAGAATGCTGCAAATCCAAAACAGAAATACTTGAAATATGATTGCATCTTCATTCGGTTTTATTCAAAAGATTAAGTGCCATCAATCTAATGTATTTGTACAAGAAGTAATAGATATACCTGGAACAAGAGAAAACATTTCTTAGCAACTACAAGGCTAAAAATTCTAAACTTTCATTAGAAGAGATCATGTAACAAATGGCATATTATTTAAGAAATTTATTAGGCTCATTTGTAGGTTTAGTAGCTTTAACTGGTGCTGTATTAACACTGTTTGCATATAGCTCTGGGCCTTATATGACCCTAGGTATTATCTGCGGAATCATTGTTATGATATTAGGATTAACGCTCATTGGTTATATCAATGCAGCTACCGCACTGCAAAGTAAGACTCAACAAACCTTATACTTACATTCCGTATTAGTGATCTTGCTCTTCGCTACAGATTTAATTTTTGGCAATTTAGACTTATTGTTTACTATTTTAAGAAACATAGGCTTCTTTGTAATACTCCAATTTGGAGTCTATCTTCATGTAAAAAAGCGACAAATGAGCTTTAAAGAATTTCTAAAATTAACATAGATAATGTGTCATGTACTGCGCACCCAATCTTATATTCTATGAGTGCACAAGGTATGAGTTTAGATTGATTATGACTGGGACTGAATATTGACCAGATTGCGTTCTCGGCTTAGGTCGTAACGGTTAATACTAAAGATGAGCAGGGCAAAGACAAAGCCCAATGCAACGCAGGCTGACCAGCCGTACATTTTCCATAGGTTTAGCGATAGAAATGCACCGATTCCAGCACCTGAAAAATAACAGGTCATATAGATTGCATTAATACGGGAACGGGCCTGCACTGAGATCCGATATACCAGATTCTGATTTAAAACATGTAGCGAAGAAATCCCAAAATAGGCAGGAATTAATCCAATGATATATACCCATAAATAGCTTTGCGCAAAAAACAAGGGAATCCAGGCCAGAATTAAACCCGTGGTAGCAAGTTGTGCAACCCATTTTTCTCGGTGCCGTCCAATCATTTTACCAGTCCATTGTGATGACCAGATGCCAACCACACCAACAATGCCCATCAAGCCAATCTGGAAATCATTAAAATGATAGGGTGCTTCCGCCAGCACAAAAGTCATGGTGGTAAAAATAATACTCAGCATACCAAAGCCCAAACCACCAATGATGCTGCGTCGAATCAGCATCGGTTCTGTTTTGGCAAAGGTAAATAGTGAGCGATAAATCTGCATGATGCTCATTTGTAGCTGGCTTTTCGCCTTAGGCAACTGATACCACATGGCGATGCTGAGCAAGAGAATAGAACAGCCACTTAACAGATACACTGCATGCCAGGACCATAAGGTAGAAATCAGTCCTGATACAGTTCGTGCAAATAGAATACCGACTAGAACGCCACTCATCAGCAGACCGACTACTTCAGCACTTTTTTCTCTTTGAGACAGGTTGGCCGCAAAAGGAATCAGAATCTGGGTGGTAATCGAACAGAAAGAGGCGAGCAGGGTGAAACCATAGAGCATATGTAGATTGGTACTAGCAGAGAGACCGATCAGTGCCAGACCGGTACATAGCATGAGGCTGCAAATATAGAGGCGTTTTTCAAATAAATCGCCTAGAGGCACAAACAAAAATAACCCGGTGGCATAACCAATCTGGGTTAAAACGACAGTCCAACCAGACTCGGCCACACTGATATGCAGATCCTCTGCAATAGAATAAATTAATGGTTGGTTAAAATAGTTACAACCCGCGCAGAGTGCGCAGGTCATAGCCATCATAAACATAAATTTTCTTGAAATTTGCCCTTGGGCTGACATCCTTGTCTCCTGAGGCTTTAGAAACTATAAGTCGCTGATAAATTCACGCGAGAAACATCCGCTTCTTGATTATCAAAAGTTTCACGCTTGCCTTGATGATATTCAGCACCCAGATTGATATTTGGCACTGGAGAATAAATCACGTTTGCTACGTAATCCGTTAAACGCTTATTGGTTTCAGGATTCGCACGTGCATAATCGCTGGAATCATCAAAATCAACAATACTGGCATTAATACTACTACGTAGCTTCGGAGTAAATTTATGTGTAAAGCCGATATTTAGACTATTAAACTCATTCAGTAAAAGTTCATTGTTCGTTGGATCGACAGAATAGTCTCCACCCAAAGCTGAACCATCAGCAGTTGAACCTTGGATTAGAAAGGCTGCAATACGTTGGTCACCGACCATATGGAAATAGTTCCCCTGAATCGAGTTTTGATCATCAAAACGGTAGCGGCCACCTAGACCCACACCCCAACCTACTTTGTCGATATCACCTGTATCTGTCTGTGCTTGTTTTTGATTGACAAAACCTTGAGCTAATAGGTGTACTGGACCAGACTGATGCACAAACTTTGTGGTTAATGCAGGGAAGGCAGAAGAGCGGTCACCGCCGGCCATATATTCCAAACCTACATTCCAGGTATTTTCTGGATCAAGTTTAAAAGCATAGCTGACTTGAGGGGTACGTAATATCGAACCGCCTAGAAACAAACTGTAATCTACAGCTTCGGTGCTAATTTCAGGGGTAGACATCAGTGACCACGCCTGACCAAATGTCCAGTTATAGTATTTTAAGTGGGCATGACGAACTCGTAATCCACCATCGCCTTTACCATTATTGGTCCAGAAGTCCGCCTCTAAACGGGCTGAAACATTTGGATTGCCACCTAGATCTTTTGCTAGGAAACCGATACGGCTGGCTGCTGCAGTAAAATCGGAACGGGTAGAGTCAGGTTCAGTAAAAGGCACTTTATTGATCTGATTAATGGTACGGCCACGTTCTTTAGGAGTACTCTTAAAATCAATGGCACCATCAAGACGGATCAAACCATAGACGTCGACATTGTCCACTAACGATTTCAAAGCTTTGGAGTCTTGAGTTTTGGCTTGTTCCTGCTGGTCTTTTAATGCAAGTTGTGCAGCTTTTTGTTGTTCAAGTTCGGCTTGTATCTGCTTTAACTGTGATTCTAAGAATTGCATGCGGTCTTCAGAAGCTTCTGCTGAAAATGCCTGTGCTGAAGCAATACCACATAATGTCGCTAAAACTAATTTTTTCATTTCTTAATCCCTAAAGAAATATTCTGATATCTAAGAAGGAAAATCTTTCCTTAATGTTGCTCTTATTGCGCAATGCAGAGTTTTTGACTTTTGAATGATGAATACGAGTCTCGTTCAACCCAGAAACATCCTGTTCAGGTCAAAGGGCATGTATTTGATATTTAAAGTCATAAAAATATGAATGAAGGAGGGCAGTGAATTAACCACTCTCCTGAGTTAAAAGTTATTCAGCTTTTTGTGGATCGTATAAACGGTCTTTAATAAACAGGGCAGGAATCAAACCGCAAAGGAAGTAAGCTGCGCCCATTACCAATAGACCAGTACCGATCGAACCATTCATCGCAAGATAACCAATGGTAATTGGAGCGAAGATTGCACCGATACGACCAATATTGAACGCACCACCGACTGCTGTACCACGAACCCCAGTTGGGAAACTTTCAGTGAGATAGGTTGCATTAATCGCATATGGAATACCGTACAGGAAGCCGAAGATCAGCATCAGTACACCAATGTTATCGGCATTATGCATATATACGACAACAGGAATAAACAGCGCTGTGCCCATGGTGCCGAAAGCAAACACAATACGACGACCAATTTTATCAGCCACATAACCTGCAATGATTTTGGCGAACATCATGGTGATAAAAGTACCCACCATGTATAGCGCCATTTCCTTGAATTTAATGCCTAATTCAGCTTCAAGATAACTTGGCAACCAGTTACTTACACCGAAATAACCGAATAGCAGGAAACCAGAGCTGAAAGACCACAAGATAAACATCTTGCCATGGGTCTTGTCTTTAAGAATGGTGATATATGGATTGCCTTTTTTGGCATCGTTATCCACGATCTGGCCAGTTCTTTTCATTTCACGGACACGTTTCCATGATTCTGGCTCTGGCACCATAAAGTGCATCAGGATACCCAAAGCTAATGGAGCAATTGTCACCCAGTACAGCATACGCCAGCCGAATTCAGGAATGATCCAGCCTGAAACCATGGTAATCACCAATGAACCTAAAGTGAAACCAGTCATTAATGTTGCCAATACTGTAGTACGGTATTTGGTCGGTACGTATTCTGACATCAGGGTATTACAGGCAATATATAAACAGCCTAAACCTAAGCACGAAAGGGTGCGTAAAATCGCAAACTCTTGATAAGACTGGGCAAAACCTGAATAGGCAGACAAAATCGAGAAGGAAATAGTGGCCAATACGATGACACGTACGCGACCGAATTTGTCACAGGCCCATCCGCCAATAAAGCCACCGATCCCCATACCCAAAAGAGAATAACTTCCCAAGGCACCGGCCTGTACAGAAGTTAGCCCCCATTCTGCTTTCAAACTGGTCAAGCTGAAAGCCAGAATACCAATGTCTGCACCGTCACATAGTAAAATCAAAAAAGCGAAGACAAAGGCCGTCATCCACAGGCGTTTAGGTGCTTGCTTAATGGTGCCGTCGGAGGAGACCCCCGTTTTAGTTTCCTCAGCTACGATGGTATCGCTTGTCATTCTTATATCCTCTATATATTAAAGTAGCATTCCTCTGCTACCGCTAAATCCATTTTCTTCCTCACGGAAAAGCATTTTCCTCATCTAAGGTCTAAGCGTCTGTGCGCATTCGCCCTGTTACGATCAGGCTGGATCTGATTTTTCCGTTTCACCTTGAGTGAAAAATCACTGAACAACGTAGTATCCTTATGACGGAAATTAATTTTTTTATTTTGTATTGTGGTTAATATTTACATAAATGAATAACCAAAATTCGAATTAAATAATTAATTCCGTATTGCGAAATCAATTAATCATAAAATAGCCAACTGAACAAGAGTTTTTACTCTAATTTTTATTAAAAAATAACTTTTTTGAGTTTTTGAGAGAAAAAATCTTGATTTATGGGTCTAGAAACCGTAGTTTTATATAAAATAAAATTTCGCTATACAAAATAAATGGAGATTTTTGATGGAACAGGTAGTTCAAGTAGAGCAAATCTCGACACATGTGGCGATGGTCAAGATCCATCGTCCAGAAGCTAAAAATGCCCTGAATACAGAAGTGCGTCAGAAACTGGCTGCGGCTTTTCTGCAATTGAATGACGATGAAAATATCCGTGCCATTATTCTCACTGGCGGTGAAACTGACTTCGCTGCAGGCGCTGACCTTAAAGAACTGGCCAATGCTGAAACGATCCAGATGATGCAGCGTCGTACCGAACGTTACTGGCAAGCGATTGCACAATGTTCAAAACCAGTGATTGCAGCAGTAAACGGTTATGCATTGGGCGGCGGTTGTGAACTGGCAATGCATGCGGACATTATCATTGCTGGAAAAAGTGCCCAGTTCGGTCAGCCTGAAGTCAAAGTAGGGGTAATGCCGGGTGCTGGTGGTACACAGCGTTTATTCCGTGCCGTGGGTAAATTCCATGCAATGCGCATCATTATGACGGGTTGTCTGGTACCAGCGCCGGAAGCTTATCAGATTGGTCTGGTGTCTCAAGTAACTGAAGACAGCGAAACCCTTGCAACAGCAATCAAAATGGCTGAAGGTTTGGCAAAAATGCCGCCAATTGCGCTTGAACAAATCAAGGAAGTGGCTTTACTGGCTGAAGATGTGCCACTCAATGCCGGCTTAATGCTGGAACGTAAATCTTTCCAGATGCTGTTTTCTTCAGAAGATCAAAAAGAAGGTATGCAAGCCTTTATCGAAAAACGTAAACCAAATTATCAGGGACGATAAGCATGAGCATTCAAATTCAGAAAATCGGTATTATAGGCGTAGGTACGATGGGTGCGGGCATTGCCCAAATCGCGATTCAGTCTGGTCATGATGTGGTACTGTTTGATGCCAAAGCAGGGGCAGCCGAACAGGCACAGGACAAACTGGCCAAAACATTAAATACCTTGGCAGATAAAGGAAAATTCAGCCATGAAAAAGCTGCTGAAGATCTTGCTCATTTATCCATTGCCCAGCAGATCGAAGACCTGAAAGATTGCGATTTAATCGTTGAAGCGATTATTGAAAATCTGGAAATCAAACAAAAGCTGATGCAGCAACTGGAAGGCATTGTGAAACCGGAAGCAATTCTGGCATCCAATACATCTTCACTGTCTATCAGTGCGATTGCCGCCAATTGCAGTCAGCCAGAACGTGTTGCTGGTTATCACTTCTTTAACCCGGTTCCACTGATGAAAGTGGTTGAGGTCATTGAAGGCTTTAATACCCGTACTGATATTGTGGATGCACTTACTCAGTTGTCGACCAAGATGGGACATCGCCCGGTAAAAGCCAAAGATACCCCGGGATTTATCATTAACCATGCTGGCCGTGCTTTTGGTAGCGAAGCCTATGCGATTCTGAATGAAAATGTCACGCCATTTTATGACATTGACCGCATCTATCGTGACGGGATCGGTTTCAAAATGGGACCATTCGAGTTAGGCGATCTGACCGGCATGGATGTATCTCATCCGGTAAGTGAATCGATCTATCACCAATATTATGAAGAAGCGCGTTACCGCCCAAGCGTGATTACCCGCCAGCGTTTTATTGCTAAACAGCTAGGTCGTAAAACCGGTAAAGGTTTTTACGATTATACCTCAGGGAGCAAAGTAGGTGATGTGGCTCCAACCTTGGTTGAAAAGCTGGATCAATATCCATCGGTTTGGTTAGGTACAGAATATAGCGAAGACCGTCAGGCGCTTGAGCAATATCTGCAGCAGTTCAATATTCAGATCGAGCAAACTGACGCACCTTCAGCAAATGCTTTAATTCTGATTGCCACTTATGGCGAAGATGCAACTTCAGCAGCAGTCCGCTATCAGGTGTCTCCGCAGCAAGTAGTCTGTATTGATCTGCTTTACGGTCTGAATAAACACCGTACTTTAATGCCAACGTTTGTGACCAAAGCTGAACTGATAAAAGCAGCCCAATCGATTTTCAATCTGGATGGTGTGACCGCCAGTGTAATTCAGGAAAGCGTCGGCTTTGTGGCGCAGCGTGCGTTGGCCATGATTGTAAACCTGGGCTGTGATATTGCCCAGCAAGGTGTTGCCACTGTAGAAGACATTAATATTGCCGTGAAATTAGGCCTTGGTTATCCATACGGCCCAATTGAATGGGGCGATGTATTAGGTGCTGAAAAAATCCTGAAAATTCTGGATCGTATGACTGCGATTACTCGTGACCAGCGTTACCGCCCAAGTCCTTGGTTGCGCCGCCGCGTTCAGCTCGGTTTAGCTCTTGTTCATACTACACATTAATTAAAAAGTTAAAGGAATAACACTCATGTTAAATGCCTATATTTATGATGGTTTACGTTCACCAATCGGTCGCCATGCAGGAAGTCTGGCAAGCGTACGTCCAGATGATCTGGCAGCGACTGTCATTAAAAACCTGCTGGAAAAAACCGGTATTCCAGCAGCTGACGTAGAAGATGTGATCTTTGGCAGCACGAATCAGGCCGGTGAAGACAGCCGTAACGTGGCTCGTTTTGCGGCACTGCTTGCAGGTATGCCAGTGACAGTTCCGGGTCAAACGGTAAACCGTCTTTGTGCTTCAGGCTTGGGTGCTGTGATTGATTCAGCACGTGCCATTACCGCAGGTGAAGGTGAGCTGTATATTGCAGGTGGTGTAGAAAGCATGACGCGTGCACCATTTGTAATGGCTAAAGCTGAAAGCGCGTATTCACGTGATGCCAAAATCTATGACACCACGATTGGTACACGTTTCCCGAACCGTAAATTTACCGACCAGTTTGGCGCGCACAGCATGCCAGAAACAGGTGATAACGTTGCTGAAGAGTTTGGCATTACGCGTGAACAGGCAGATACTTTTGCTGCTGCATCACAAGCGAAATATCAAGCTGCAAAAGAAGCAGGTTTCTTTGAAGGTGAAATTACCCCGATTGAAGTTTCACAAGGGCGTAAATTGCCGCCTAAATTAGTGACTGAAGATGAACATCCACGTCCATCTTCAACATTTGAAGCATTATCCAAGTTAAAACCGCTTTTCGAAGGTGGTGTTGTGACTGCAGGTAATGCATCAGGTATCAATGACGGCGCTGCAGCACTGATTATCGGCAGTGAAAAAGTTCAGGAACAGTATGGCTTAAAACCTTTAGCTCGTATTCTGTCTTCTGCAGCCGCTGGCATTGAGCCACGCATCATGGGTGCGGGCCCAATTGAAGCAATCAAAAAAGCTGTAAAACGTGCAGGTTTGACGCTAGATGATATGGACATTATCGAGATCAATGAAGCATTTGCCAGCCAGGTGTTATCTTGCCTGAAAGGTCTGGATGTGGCTTTTGATGATCCGCGTGTCAACCCAAATGGTGGTGGCATTGCGATTGGCCATCCACTAGGCTGTTCAGGTGCGCGTTTGGCTTTAACTGTTGCGCGTCAATTACAGCGTACTGGTAAAAAATATGCCGTGATCAGCCTGTGTATCGGTCTGGGTCAAGGCCTGGCGATGGTGATTGAAAACCCTGAAGCTGCATAACAGCTTTAGTTATCGTATTAATGCCATGTATAGATGATATGCATGGCATTTTTTATTGGGCTATTTATATAGAAATACAAATCCCTGCAAATGCAGGGATTGTTTAAATCAGCGTAAGGATTATTTACGGCCAGTAACCAATAAAGTTGCTGAACCGAAAGCATAAAGTTTACCGTCTTTATCTACAATTCGGCCTTCTGAAGTCAACACATTACGACCAATGCGGATCACTTCACCAATGGCAGTATAAGTTTCGCCATTTTTCATGGCTTTGAGCATTTTGACATTCAAGTCAATAGTAGAAAAACTGACACCAGCATCAACTGTGGTATGAACCGCTGCACCTGTTACGCTGTCCAGAACAGTAGCGCAAAATCCACCATGAATGCCACCTTGTAGGTTGAAATGACGTTCATCTGGATAAACTTCATATTCCACGTAGTTTTCACGGACGACACTGAGTTTCATGGGAATCAGTTGTCCCATCGCTGAACCAGGCAATTCGCCATTTTTAATTGCAGTTAGATATTCAAGTCCATTCATTTGAGCTGTAGTCATATAACTTCCCTTTAATAAAATATTTCGCTTTATGAAATAATATTCTGTTTTTCTAAAATTATGATATAACAGATAGTGATCGAAATGCTATATTTTTCCAGGATGGAATGATGACAATAAAAAATCTCGTTACAGCTGCTGAATGGCAGGCACGCTGTGAACTGGCTGCGCTTTATCGCATTATTGCGCATTATCGGATGACTGACTTGATTGATACTCATATCAGCCTAAGAGTTCCAGATCAGCCAGATTGCTTTCTGATTAATCAATATGGGGTCGCATTTGAAAAAATGCGTGCCTCAACGCTGGTGAAGATTAATCATGAAGGGCAGGTGGTAGAAAGCTATGAACAAGACAAGCCAGTCAATATGGCGGGCTTCGTCATCCACTCCGCAATTCATGAAGCACATGCTCATCTGAACTGTGTCATTCATACGCATACCGCAGATGGCATAGCAGTGTCTGCACAGAAACACGGACTTCTTCCCATTTCCCAGCATGCGTTGAAATTTTATCAGCAGGTGGCCTATCACGAATATGAAGGCGTGGCACTCTCAACAGATGAGCAGGAGCGCCTGATTCAGGACCTGGGCGGCCATCGCGCCATGATTTTACGCAATCACGGACTTTTAACGGCTGGCGAAACCATTGCACGGGCTTTTCATGAAATCTATTTTCTGGAACGCGCCTGTCAGGCACAGGTGAAGGCCTTAAGCGGCGGTGCCGAGTTGCATTATCCAGCTGAAGAAGTCCGAATTAAAACAGCCAAACAGTTCGCCAGTCCTCTCATTGAACCGATTTTACAGCGTGCCTGGCAGGCCGCTTTGTCCCTGATTGAGCATCAATATACGGAGTATGCATCATGATTGTTATTTCCAGTTCTGTACCAAATATTGAAGCCATTCTGGTCAAGTCTTTTCAAAAATATGCGCCAGCTGGTAGTTTCTGTACAGTTGACAGCCCTGAAGCTGAACAGGCAACCACGGTTGCTGCCTGGTTTCCAGATCTGGAAAAAGTGCAGCAGCTACCAAAGCTTGGCCTGATTCATTCGATTGCTGCTGGGGTAGAACATTTAAACTTAAATGCTGTACGCCCAGATCAAGCCGTTTGCCGGGTACTGGATCCACATCACCAAAAGGGCATGTTTGATTATCTGCTTTGGGGCGTGCTGTATTTTCAGCGTTATTTTGACCGCATGATCCAACAGCAAAAGCAGCAGCTGTGGAAGCAGTATCGCCAGAGCTATAGCCATCATATCCAGATCGGGATTATGGGACTGGGGCATATGGGCGGATACGTAGCAGAACGTTTCGCAGACATGGGCTATCAAGTCTCTGGTTGGTCGAATTCCCCAAAAGACATTAATCAAGTCAAAAGTTATGTGGGTCAAGAACAGCTTTCCGAGTTCCTGGCGCAAAGTCAGATTCTGATTAACCTGCTACCACTTACTGAAGAAAATACCGGTATTCTTTCTGCTGAATTATTTCAGCAACTGCCTGAACAGGCGGCTTTGATTCATGTCGGGCGTGGCCAGCATTTAATCGAGCAGGATTTATTGGATGCGCTGGATTCAGGTCATCTTCGTGGTGCGATTGTTGATGTGTTTGAGCAGGAGCCGTTACCTGTGGACCATCCATTCTGGCAGCATGAAAAAATTGTGGTGACACCACATGTTGCCTCACATGCCCCAATGTCTGTGGTGGTAGAGCAGATACTGGAAAATGACCGCCGATTAAATCAGGGCCTGGATTTGTGTCATCAGGTGGATGTCAATAAAGGCTATTAATTGTAGAGATACAGACAAAAAAATAAGGAAATTGATGATGTGGGAAATGATTCAGACCCAGGTTCAGCAAGGCGTTGCCACTTTAAGTTTTAACCGTCCAGATTCACTGAACAGTTTCAATCGGCAAATGCATGAGGAAGTGCAGCAGGTGCTGAAAAGCTGGAATACAGACTCGGATATTCGGGTGATTGTGATTCGTGGTAATGGTCGGGCATTTTCAGCGGGACAGGATTTAAAAGAACGTGCCGGGCAGCTCGGTAGTGTGCCGTTGCCTCCCGAAGGCTCTCTAGCCAAATATTATAATCCTTTGATCAACCTGATTCGTAAAAGTCCCAAACCGGTGCTTGCGGCAGTAAATGGTGTGGCTGCCGGTGCAGGGGCCAATATCGCGCTGGCTTGCGATCTGGTTATTGCCAAGGAAAGTGCCAAATTTATTCAAGCCTTTTCTAAAATTGGCTTAATTCCTGATGCCGGCGGCACCTGGATGTTGCCGCGTTTGATCGGCTATGCACGTGCCATGGCACTGACTTTACTTGGTGAGCCTGTGCATGCCAAAGAAGCGGCTGAAATGGGTATGATCTGGAAAATGATCCCTGATGCAGAATTTGATGCTTATATCGATGAGCTTGCACAGCGACTGGCACGACAGCCGACCTATGCACTGGCCTTAACCAAACAGGCTTTGCAACGCAGTGCTGAAAATAGCATGGATCAGCAACTGGAGCTGGAACAAAACCTGCAATACTTGGCCTTAAGTAGCCAGGACTACAAAGAGGGTGTGCAGGCCTTTGTTGAAAAACGTCCTGCACAATTTACCGGACGCTAAGGAGAACATTCATGAACATTCAAACGCGTATCACCGAGCTTTTAGGCATTCGCTATCCGATTATTCAGGGCGGCATGATGTGGGTCGGTACCGCAGAAATGGCCAGTGCAGTCTCCAATGCGGGTGGTTTGGGAACGCTGACGGCATTGACACAACCCACACCTGAAGCGCTGACCAAGGAAATTGCACGTTGCCGTGAAATGACGGATCAGCCTTTTGCGGTCAATTTAACTTTATTACCCGCTGTAAACCCACCGCCGTATGCCGAATATCGTCAGGCCATTATTGAAAGTGGAATCAAGATTGTAGAAACGGCAGGTAACAAGCCACATGAACATATTGAGGCCTTTAAACAGCACGGCATCATTGTGATTCATAAATGTACCTCGGTCAGACATGCACTTTCAGCACAACGAATCGGTGCGGATGTGATCTCGATTGACGGTTTTGAATGTGCCGGCCATCCGGGTGAAGATGATATTCCTGGACTAATCCTGATTCCTGCAGCCGCTGATCAGCTTACCGTACCAATTGTGGCCAGTGGTGGTTTTGCTGATGGACGTGGTCTGGTGGCAGCACTTGCTTTAGGTGCAGAAGGCATCAATATGGGGACACGTTTCTGTGCCACACAAGAAGCGCCAATCCATCCCAACATCAAGCAGTTTTATGTCGACAATGATGAACGAGCAACGCATCTACTTTACCGCCAGTTCAGAAATACTGCGCGTGTTGCGAAAAATGCGGTATCTGACCTCGTCGTTAAAATGGGTGAAGATCCAAATCTGGAATTTGAACAGATTCGCCCTTATGTCAGTGGCTTAAAAGGCAAGCTGGCTTTGGAAAATGGCGATGTAGATGCAGGCGTACTGACAGCAGGTCAAGTCATGGGATTGATCCATGATATCCCGACCTGTCAAACGCTGATTGACAATATCATGCAAGAAGCAGAACAGATTGTTCAGCAACGTTTGGCTCAGTTTTTCCCGCGCTAGATCGATTTATTTTGATCATTTAATAAAAAGCCATTCATTACCGAATGGCTTTTTTATACCAAAGTTTTAATTTTTTAAATGTGATTTTTTATGTCATGACTAGATTTTATCCATGCACTTATATTATATTCGACCTAAAACATAATTTCGTATTATGAAATTAATTGTCATAAATATACAAATTAGAACTCATACAAGGGAATTACGATGAGAAATTATATTGCGCCATTAAAAGACATGAAGTTTGTCCTGAAAGATCTGCTCAATGTTGAACAGAAATACGAAGGCTATGCAAAGTTCGCAGACAAAGTTTCTATGGATATTATGGAACAATATCTGGAAGTCGCTGCTGATTTTTGCCAAAACGAACTTCTACCAATTAATGCGACAGGCGACCAGCAGGGCTGCCGTCTGCAAGATGGCGTCGTGACTACACCGGATGGTTTTAAAGCTGCTTATGACAAATATGTAGAACTTGGTTTTACCTCATTAACTGGTGATGAAAAATATGGTGGCCAAGGCTTCCCGACCTTATACCGTATTGCCATTTCAGAAATTATTACGGCGACTAACTGGTCTTGGGGTATGTACCCAGGCCTGTCTCATGGTGCGATGCGTACTTTAGAGCATCATGGTAGCGATGAACAGAAACAGAAATTCCTGGTACCTTTAATTGCAGGTCGCTGGACCGGAACCATGTGTTTAACTGAATCACATGCCGGTTCTGATCTGGGCCTGATCCGTACTAAAGCGGTGCCAAATGAAGATGGCAGCTACAGCATCAGCGGTGAGAAAATCTTTATTTCAGCAGGTGAGCATGACCTGGCTGAAAATATCGTACACATTGTATTGGCGCGTTTACCGGATGCGCCTGCAGGTACTAAAGGTATTTCGCTGTTTATCGTGCCTAAATACAATCTGGATGAAGCTGGAAATGTGGCTTCACGCAATGGTGTGGTGTGTAGCGCGATTGAACACAAGATGGGTATTCATGGCAATGCGACCTGTGTACTGAATTTTGATAATGCCAAAGGTTTCCTGATCGGGCCTGAAAACCGCGGTTTGAACTGCATGTTTACTTTCATGAACTCTGCGCGTATCGGCACAGCGATTCAAGGTTTGGCTGCAGCTGAATCTTCTTATCAAGGCGCGTTGGCTTATGCCAAAGACCGTCTGGCCATGCGTTCACTTGAAGGTGCGAAAGAGCCAAACCTGCCTGCGGATCCAATTATCGTGCATCCAGCAGTGCGTAATATGCTACTGACTCAAAAGGTATTTGCAGAAGGTTCACGTGCCTTGGCTTATTATCTGGCAACGTATGCTGATATCGCTGAAGCAACGGATAATCCTGAAGAGAAGAAAGCTGCAGAAGACCGTCTGGCATTATTGACCCCAATTGCTAAAGCCTTAATGACCGAAACAGGTGTAGAAGCTGCCAAACACGGTATGCAGGTCTTTGGTGGACACGGCTATATTGCTGAACATGGCATGGAACAGATTGCCCGTGATGCACGTATTGCCAGTCTGTATGAAGGTACTACTGAAATTCAATCAATCGACTTGCTGGCGCGTAAAGTGCTAGGTTCAAAATTGGGTTTGCTCACTGCATTAACGGATGAGATTCAGGGCTTTGTTAAAGAGCATCAGCAACATGCCCAGTTTAACCAGCAGGTTGCACAAGTGAGCCAGCTGACTGAGCAATGGCTAGAATTAACCAAAACGATTCAGGCTCAGGCACAACAGTCTGCCAATGAAATCGGTGCGGTATCTGTGGATTACCTATATTTCTCTGGTTATGTGGTGTCTTCGTATTTATGGCTGAAAATGGCGATTACGGCGCAGCAAAAAATTGAGGAAGGCAATACTGATCCGTTCTATGCAGCGAAGATTAAAACCGCGCAATTCTTCTTTGCACGTATTCTGCCAAGAACTTCAACCCACATTGCCAATATTCAGGCGGGTGGTGAGAGCCTGTTCCTGCTGACTCCTGAAGAGTTTAAATTCGATTAATCCTTTTGCCCACGATCAATCTCTCGATCGTGGGTCTTTTTTTGTTACTACTTTTTTTATCCTGCACAAAACTCAATATCGATAGGTACTTTTCAGTATTACATCGGCCATAAAACAACAAGATCAGGAGTCTATATGGATTTAGACACGATTACTCGACAATGTCCTTATGGTGATCTGCAACTGACTTATCATGAAGTCGGACAGAAATCCTCATATCCCACCATCATTCTGATCCATGGTACGGGTGGAAATACGGACAAACATTTCAGCTATATTTTCCCCATGCTCGGTATCCATCAGCGGGTTTTATCGCTTGATTTGCATACTCCAGATAAAGCCGATCTGGCAGTGACTGATTTTAGTCAACAAGTTGAAGCACTGATCCAGCATGCAGTTGCAGAAGATGAAGCAATTACTGTGGTGGGTTATTCACTTGGTGCTGTGATTGCTACACAAGTAGCTGCGAGTCTTAAACAGCGCGTGGCACGTTTGATTCTGTTAGCAGGTTGGGCAAAAACCAGCTCGGTGCAACAACTACGGACCACGATCTGGCAACAGCTATTTAACGATCAATCCGCAGCTTTACCGCATTTTGTGAATTATTGCCTGTATAGCGATGATTATTTGTCTGCACGTAGTGAACAGCAGGTGTTGGATCTGGCACGCTTCGTTAAGCCTTCTCAAGATGCAGCCAAACAGCGTGAACTGAATTATCGCATTGACATCACCGCCATTTTGCCGAACATCTCTGCGGAGACTTTGATCGTGGCTTGCCGTGAAGACCGGATGGTGCCTTTAGCGCAAGCAAAATTACTGTTTGCTTCGATTCAGAACAGCCGCTATATCGAAATAGCTTCAGGACATGCAATCCATATTGAAGCGCCAGCGGAAGTGGTGCAACTGATCAACCAGTTTAGCCAGCATCCAGAACAGTATCCGGCGAATCAGAAAATCCAGCCCATGATGCCTTAAAAAAAGGAGAAAAATAATGCAAGCTCAAGGACAGCGCAGCAAGATTTTAATTGTAGGCAGCGGTTTTGGTGGATTAGGCATGGCGATCCGTCTTAAACAGCAGGGCATTCACGATTTTAAAATCATTGAACGTGCCGCAGAAGTGGGCGGAACATGGCGTGATAATACCTATCCCGGTGTCGCCTGTGATGTACCCTCACATTTATATTCTTTCTCGTTTATTAAAAATCCCAACTGGTCACGTGTCTTTCCGCAAGGGGCAGAAATTCAGCGCTATTTGATTCAATGCTGTGATCAGGAAAATATCCGGCCACATATCGATTTTCAGACTCAACTGGAAAAAGCCAGCTGGAATGCCGAAAAACGTATCTGGAATATTCAGACATCTAAAGGTTCTTATGAAGCAGAATTTCTAATCACCGCTACTGGACATCTGGCAGATGAACATTTACCTCAAATTCTAGGACTGGATGAATTCCAAGGTCAGGTGATGCATTCTGCACGCTGGAATCACGAAGTAAATCTGGAAAACCAGCGCGTAGTTGTAGTGGGTTCAGGGGCTTCTGCCATACAGCTTGTACCAGAAATTGCCAAAACAGCCAAAAGCCTGACCGTATTGCAGCGCAGTGCACCGTATATCTTGCCGCGACCAGACCGACCTTATTCTGAGTCAGAAAAACAGCTTTTCCGCAAAGATCCGGACAGCATGGCAGAGTTAAGACATTCCTTGTTCTGGGGCAATGAATATAATTTTGCCCAGCGCCGTAATCTGAAAAGCCAGATCGAGCGGGTCAAGAAAAACTGCCTGCAATTCTTGAAACACCAGATACCAGATCCCGAATTACAGCGAAAACTCACACCGAATTATGAACCAGGCTGCAAGCGTTTATTGCTGTCCAATGATTATTATCCAACTTTTCTAAAACCGAATGTCACGCTTGAAGATTCAGCTTTGGCTGAAATTACGAAAGATGGTGTGATCAGTAAGTCCGGCAATGAGTTTTCTGCAGATATCATCGTCTTTGCTACTGGATTTGAAGCAGCACGTCCACCTTATGCGGCAAAGGTGGTAGGTAAACATGGCTTAAGCCTTGAGCAGCAATGGTCTAGTGGTATGCAGGGTTATCAATCTACGACAGTCCATAACTTTCCGAATCTGTTTATCTTAAACGGTCCAAATACCGGAAGTGGGCATAACTCAGCGCTTTATTTCCTGGAAACCCAATTTGATCTGGTACTGGATGCCTTGCAGTTTTTTGAACAGGAACAGATTCAGGCCTTTGAAGCTGATCAAGATGCTGAAAATGCCTATATGCAGGAGTTACAGCAGCTTTCCCAAGGCAGTGTCTGGTTATCAGAAAGCTGTAAAAGCTGGTATCTGGATCCGGTCAGTCGCCAGCTGACTTTGGTCTGGCCAGATTATGCGCATTCATTTAGAGACAAAAACCAGCATTTTATTCGCAGTGGTTACCATTATGAATACATGGAAAATGTTCAAAGAAAAGTCGTCTGATTTTTAAATTTTATTCATTAAAAAACCAGTCTATTTGACTGGTTTTTTATCAAAAGATGATAGAGATTAATCTGCTTTTTGCGGATCATATAAGCGATCACGTATAAACAGTGCAGGAATCAGACCGCAAATAAAATAGGCACCTGCCATTACCAATAGTCCCGTTCCAATTGAGCCTCCATGGGCAAAATAACCAATAGTGAGTGGGGCAAATACTGCTCCGATACGGCCTATATTGAATGCACCACCTACTGCTGTACCACGAATCGAAGTAGGGAAGCTTTCAGTCATATATGTGGCATTAATGGCAAATGGCATACCATACAAGAAGCCGAACATGAGCATCAGGTACAAAATATTGGTCGGTGTATTGAAATAAATTACAATCGGAAGAAACAGGGCTGTGCCCATGGTTCCAAAAGCGAACAAGGCACGTCGTCCGAAACGATCTGCCAGAATGCCTGCGACGATCTTGGCAAAAATCATGATCATAAACGTGCCAACCATATAGCCAGTCATGGCCTTAAAGCTGATGCCCAGATCCGATTCGAGATAGGCAGGTAACCAGTTACTTAAACCGGCATAACCAAATTGCAGGGCACCTGCACTTAAAATCCATAGTAAAAACATCCAGCGGTGATTTTTATCTTTGAGAATGACTTTATAAGGATTCTGCTTTTTCACCTTAACTTTGCTAGCTGCTTCCTGACGTTTTAATTCACGTGAACGTAGCCATGAATCCGGTTCAGGAACAAGAAAATAAAGCAGAAAAGCCAGAACGATCGGGCAAATGGTAATCCAGTACAGCATACGCCAGCCATATTCAGGAATAATCCAGCCCGCCAGTAAAGTTGCACATAATGAACCTAAGGTAAAACCGGTCATAAGTGCTGCCAGAACAGTCGTCCGGTATTTTGTCGGAACATATTCTGACATTAAGGTATTACAGGCGATGTATAGGGAACCCAGTCCAATAGCTGCAATACTGCGGATAATTAAAAACTGATGGTAAGATTCTACAAAGCCCAAGGTGCAGGATAAGCTGGAAGCAAGAATCATATAAAATACAATAACTTTCACCCGGCCAAAACGGTCACAGGCCCAACCGCCAATTAATCCGCCAATCACTCCACCGACCAGACTCCAGCTCCCTAAGGCACCTGCCTGAACCGTGGTTAAATTAAATTCAGCTTTGATACTGGTGAGGCTATAGGCCAAAAAAGCCAGATCAACACCGTCTGCAAGTAAAATAAGAAAACATAGAATAAACGCGGTCATCCATATTTTTTAGGCTGAACTGTGACTCGTTCAGCTTCTAGCACTGAAGTTTCATACGTCATCATCGACATCCTTTTCTTGTTACGTTGTTGTTTTATAAGAATGAATCTACATTCTTTTGTTGATTTGCTGATTTATTATTTCGCTATAAGAAATGTTATATTATTAATTGATAAAATATATCCAAATAATTAGCCATAAAATTCGTGATTTTATTTGTAAAAATTTGAAATTAGCCAAATATTGCATTGATTTGGGAGGAAAGATAACGTTATTATTTTTTAATCAAAATAAAGTTTCACAATACAAAATAAATTTAAAATCAAGGATAGGAGTGCTGTAATGACAAGTCAGCCATGGATGGAAGAATATAAAAAATGGAACGTCAATCCGGAATTTACCCGGCCCGATCCTGACAAAACTTTGAGTACGATGATTGCTGAGAATCTGCTTAAGTTTAAGGATAAGACTGCATTCTTTTATCTGGATCGAAAGTTCAGCTACCAGGAGATTGACGTTTATAGCCAGAAACTGGCGACCTATCTTCAAAATCTAGGCTTGGCAGCTGGTAGCCGCATCGCGGTGATGTTGCCGAATATTATTCAATATCCGATTGCGACTTTCGCGATTATTCGTGCGGGTTATATTCTGGTGAATGTAAACCCGATGTACACCCAGCGTGAGTTGTATCATCAAGTTCAGGATTCAGGAGCAGAAGCCTTGATTATTCTGGGCTCAACCTTAGAACAGTTAAATAATCTGGATGAATGTTCTGCGCTAAAACATGTGATTTCTACCCATCCGCTCGATTTCATTCAGGATCAGTCAGTTTCAATTTATAGCCAAACAGCGCAATATCCTGATAAACATTTTTCTGACTTTAAGCAGGCCATTGATCAGGTACAGGTGATTGATTTTGTAGCGCCTGTACAGCAGCAGGAAGATACTGTCATTCTGCAATATACCGGTGGGACTACAGGTGTTTCCAAAGGGGCTGAACTCAGTCATCGCAATATCTTATTTAATATTGCCCAGAACAGTACGGTGTTCATTAGCCATTTTGGCGATCGTTATGCCACTGAAGAAGAATATGTGTTTTGTGCCTTGCCGCTGTATCACATTTATGGTTTTACCATCTGCCTGTTCAGTTATGGACTAAGTCGAGGTTTTGCCAATGTCCTGATTCCAAATCCAAGAGATCTGGATGCATTGGTAGATCAATATCATAAGCATCCACCGACGGTGTTTCCGGGCGTGAATACCATGTTTAATGCATTGGCTCATCATCCACGTTTCCGCGAGCTGGATCACTCACGCCTAAAAACCACGACAGGCGGTGGTGCATCTGTTTTAAAAAACACGGCAGAATTATGGTATGAAGTCACAGGCTGTCATATCTATGAAGGCTACGGTCTTTCTGAGACCTCACCAACGGCAACATTTAACCCGCCTTTAAGCAAGCGCTTTAGCGGTAGTATTGGCTTGCCATTGGCAGGGACTGAAATTCTGATTCTGAATGATGAAGGAGAACCTGTAGAGCTTAATCAGGCTGGAGAAATCGCCATACGTGGTCCACAGGTGATGAAAGGATACTGGCAGCAACCGGAAGCAACAGCACAGGTATTTACCAAAGATGATTACTTCCTGACAGGTGATATCGGTTGTATGGACGAACAAGGCTATATCACCATTCTGGACCGCAAAAAAGACATGATTCTGGTCTCCGGATTTAATGTTTATCCCAATGAGCTGGAAGGCGTACTGTCCAAACATCCTAAAATACTGGAATGTGCAGTGATTGGTATTGATGATGAAAAATCTGGACAAGTTCCGAAAGCCTTTATTGTAAAACAGGATACCAGTCTAACCGAGAATGAAGTCATGACTTATCTGAGACTACAATTGACCAGTTATAAGCTGCCAAAATATATTGAGTTTGTGTCTGGATTGCCAAAGTCTGCAGTCGGTAAAATTCTACGCCGTGAGTTGCCTAAAACCGTGCAGCCGGATGCCAAAGCCTGCTGAGAAATGACATAGTCAAAATAAAAAAGGAATCTTTCGATTCCTTTTTTTATTGCTGAGCAGTTTAGCGCTGCTGGATGACTTTTTTACTTTTCAGCTCTTCCATTTCAGCAGGGCTTAAATACTGGCTCAAGATGGCGTCGGTATCTTCACCCAGACACGGTGGTGCTTTTTTATATTCTACCGGGGTCTTGGAAAGTTTAATCGGCGAACCAATCGAGGTGTAATCGTCACGTAGAGTATGCGGCATCTGAATGACCATTTCACGCGCCAGAACCTGTTCTTCTTCCAAAGCCTGTTTCAGGTTATTGATCATGCCCACTGGGACTTTGACTGCATGAATCAGATCTACCCAGTGTTTTGCCGGTTGAGAGTAGAAATGAGCCTGTAAGAGAGTGGTGAGTTCTTCACGATGTGTAACCCGGCCTGAATTTTTCAAGAAACGCGGATCTTCTGCCACTTTGGTCAAACCCACGGCCTGACACAGCGCTTGAAATTGCAGGTCATTCCCACAAGCAATAATGAATTCACCTTCCTGTGCTTTAAACACCTGATAAGGCACAATATTGGCATGGGCATTTCCGAAGCGGCCAGGGACTTTACCTGAGGTCAGATAATTCATGGCTAGAACAGAGAGGGAAGCGACCTGGGTATCCAGCAGTGCCATATCAATATGCTGACCTTCACCAGTTTTTTCACGGGACAATAAAGCAGCTTGAATCGCAATTGCAGCATATAAGCCAGTGGTCAGATCAGCAAAGGCTAGACCTGCTTTTTGCGGACCACCCCCTGGAAGGTCATCACGTTCACCCGTAACACTCATCATACCGCCCATACCCTGAACAATGAAGTCATAGCCTGGTTCTTGCGCACGCGGGCCATTCTGGCCAAAGCCGGTAATTGAACAGTACACCAGACGCGGATTTATCTGGCTCAGACTTTCATAATCCAGACCATATCTTTTCAACGAACCCGCTTTATAGTTCTCAATCACTACATCACTCTGTTCTGCGAGTTTCTTGATAATGCGTTGACCTTCCGGAGTAGATAAATCTACGGCAACTGAATGTTTACCGCGATTGGCTGAAAGATAGTAAGCCGATTCATGGGTATCTTCCTGCTGATTATTTTTAAGCCAAGGTGGTCCCCAGATGCGTGTGTCATCTCCATGATCAGGCTTTTCAATTTTAATCACTTCCGCACCTAAGTCCGCCAGAATCTGGCTACACCAAGGACCAGCCAAAATCCGGCTTAAATCCAGTACACGAAAGCCCGTTAAAGCACCCATCGTTACGCTCCTTGTTCGATGTTATTTAGATTACATGTCATTTTAATAATCGCTTTAAAGCTATATGAAAATGGAAAAACAATCAACTTTATGATACTTAATTTCGCCTAACAAAATAAAACATCTAAAATGATTGAAAAATCATCCTAACTTCTTTAGCCTGATGACGAGAATAAATACGATTCAAAAATAACAGGAGAGGGAAAAGTCTCGGGAATGAGACTATAAGAACAGGAGTAAGTACTGTGCTTTGAAAACGGATCGCGCTTAAAGCGCATGCATACAGAAGTGTGCATACACAAGATCAGAATGAAAAAACCTAAGGATAGGAATAGAGATTTAAATATGACGGAATTAGTAAGAGAACAACTTTTAGAAAGAGAACTCGCAAAGATAAAACCCACTACCAAACGAACCCAGCAGATCGCCTTTGTCTTTGCCTTTTTGGCACTCCTGGTCGATGGCGCGGATATGCTACTGCTGTCCTTCAGCTTAAACAGCCTGAAAGCAGAATTTGGTTTAAGTAATTTACAAGCCGGTACCTTGGGTAGTTTTACACTGGCGGGTATGGCGATTGGTGGTTTTATTGGTGGCTGGGCTTGTGACCGTTTAGGCCGGGTACGTACAGTCGTTATTTCAATTCTGATCTTTTCAGTATTAACTGCAGCCTTGGGCTTTACCCAAAACTATGAACAGTTCGCGGTACTACGTTTCCTGTCTGCGTTTGGGATCGGGTCTTTATATATTGCAGCCAGTACCCTGATGGCTGAATATGTACCAACCAAATACCGGACTACAATTTTAGGTACCTTACAGGCAGGTTGGACGGTCGGCTATATCGTAGCTACTGTATTGGCAGGTTGGATTATTCCTGAATATGGCTGGCGTACACTGTTTTTTGTCGCGATTATCCCATCCGTCATGGCGATTTTTATCCAGAAACTGGTTCCTGAACCAGAATCGTGGCAGCGTGCAAGATTACTGCGTTTATATGCACCCGCTGAAGAAACCACCAAACAACCTGTTAAGAAAAGTACCGTTAAAGAAATCTTTGCAGATCCTGCGAATCGTAAAATGTTTATTTTATGGATTTTTACGGCTGGGTTCCTGCAGTTTGGCTATTACGGTGTAAATAACTGGATGCCGGCTTATCTAGAATCTGAATTACACATGAACTTTAAATCAATGGCGGGCTATATGATCGGGACTTATGTCGCCATGATTTTTGGTAAAGTTCTGGCCGGTTTTGCTGCAGACCGTTTAGGTCGACGCGCCGTTTTCTCTTTTGGCGCGATTGGTACGGCGATTTTTCTACCCGTAATTGTGCTGTTCAACACCCCAGATAATATTGCCTATCTGCTAATTTTCTTTGGTTTCCTATATGGTATTCCATATGCAATTAACGCAACTTATATGACTGAAAGCTTTGCGACGTCAATCCGCGGTACAGCAGTCGGTGGTGCTTATAATGCAGGGCGTATTGGGGCCATGTTTGCGCCTGCGATTATTGGCGCAGCAGCGAGTGGTGGTTCAATTGGCTTGGGCTTCCTGATTATGGGCGGTGCCTATTTCTTGTGTGGTGCAGTGTCTGGGATCTTTATCAAAGATCGTCAATATGACCCACAAAAAGCATAATGATCATTTTAAACAATGATGTTAAAAATGAGCCTCATAAGGGCTCATTTTTTATCTATTTAATTTAAAAATAAGATTTCTATTTTTTATTGGTCCGACTCTTTTTGCAGATGAATACTTTTCAGACCATCATTTACTTTATTGAGTAAATGAATCAGGGTAATCACATCATCAAAAGCCAGTTTATTTAAGGCTTGTCCATAAAACTCAAAAAAATCATCCTGCAGGCTATCCCAGGTCTGAAAACCTTCCGTGGTAAGCGCAACAATTTTGGCACGTCGATCCTGTTCATTGATAACACGCTCTACCAGTCCATCACGTTCCAGTCGTTTTAAGACGGCATCCAGATTTTGTCGGCTTACACCCAGATATTCGGTCAGATCTGAAAAAGACATACCAGACTTAACTTTAGGACGAGACAGGGCACCGAGCACCGCCCAATGCACGGGAGATATTTTTAGCTCATTTAAGCATTTTCGATCCAGACTGTTTCCCACCTGAAACAGCCGGAAAAACAGCCGGTTATGAGCGGAATATAAGGATTGATCATATTTTTTTGACAAAGTATCACTCACTATATGCAACATCCTCAATACTGAAATAGCCAAACGGCGCAAAGTATAACCTATCGCTTTTTCGCATAAATCAGTTTCTTTTATAATTTGTTTTAAAAATCATAGTTTTTTAGTAGAAATCTGCATCTTTAAATCCTGTACTAAGCGATTAAATCATTTAAAAATATCTTTCTTGATATTCACAGTTTCAGTTTGTTCTCTAGCTGAATATCAAGGCAGTCATCTAGCAAACTAAAGAAATAAAACATCCTTCATGAAACAGAAACAGCTTAGTAATAAACTGGGGCTAGATATAGGTTACTCTAAAGGTAAATGTCAATATAGGTCAATACATTGAATAAATAAAATTATTAAATAATTGTTATTTATACATTTATAAAAATATAAATATTATTTTATGTAAATATATTGACATAAATCTAATCTCTTTCTATTTTAGATAAAACACACCGAATTAGAACAACAGCCGATTAAATTCGACAACAAATAGCGTAGGGATAAAACAATGAAAGGATTAAAAGATAAGGTCGTGATTGTGACAGGTGGTGCTGGCGGAATTGGTTCCGCAACCTGCCGACGTCTGGCTGAAGAAGGCGCAAAAGTTGCCATTTTTGATATGAATCTGGAAGCTGCCGAGAAGCTGGCAAATGAAATTAATCAATACGGTCAGGCGTTAGCAATTCAGTGTGATATTACCCAAAGTGACGTCGTTGAACAGGCAGTCCAAAAAACGGAAGCCGAACTGGGCCCGATCGATGGACTGGTGAATAATGCTGGTTGGGACATTTTTAAACCCTTCATTAAAAGCACCCCAGACGAATGGCAGAAACTGATCCAGATCAATCTGGTCGGTATGCTGAATATGCACTTTGCTGTGCTGAAAGGCATGGTCGAACGTAATTCCGGCAGCATCGTTAATATTGCCTCAGATGCAGCTCGTGTCGGTTCTTCAGGCGAAGCAGTTTATGCAGCCTGTAAGGGAGGATTGCTATCTTTCTCCAAAACTCTGGCACGCGAACATTCACGCCATAACATCAAAATTAATGTGATTTGCCCAGGTCCAACAGACACCGCTTTACTTGCAGGCGTGACTGAGGGTGCGTCGAATCCAGAAAAATTACGTGAAGCCTTTGTTCGTGCCATTCCACTGGGCCGTTTGGGTCAGCCGGATGATTTAGCTTCTGCGATTGCTTTTTTCTTAAGTGAAGATGCCAGCTTTATTACCGGACAGGTCCTTAGTGTTTCTGGCGGTTTGACCATGAATGGTTAAAGCATCAAATTAATTAACACTAAATTAGACAGATAAAACAGTACAGGACGTAATGAACATGAATTTTGAAGATATCTTATATGAAGTAAAAAACGGTGTAGCCTGGATCACGATTAACCGTCCAGAAAAAATGAATGCCTTTCGTGGTACGACCTGTGATGAACTGATCAAGGCTTTAAATAAGGCAGGCTATGACCGTAACGTTGGGGCGATTGTATTGGCCGGCGCGGGTGAAAAAGCGTTTTGTACTGGTGGTGATCAGTCTGCGCATGATGGTAATTATGACGGTCGCGGTACCATTGGTTTACCGATGGAAGAATTGCATACCGCCATTCGTGATGTCCCCAAACCGGTAATTGCGCGCGTACAAGGTTATGCGATTGGGGGAGGTAATGTACTGGCCACGATTTGTGATCTGACGATCTGTTCAGATAAAGCAATCTTTGGTCAGGTCGGACCAAAAATGGGTTCAGTCGATCCAGGTTATGGCACAGCATTTTTAGCACGCGTCGTGGGTGAGAAGAAAGCCCGTGAAATCTGGTACATGTGCCGCCGTTATTCTGGTCAGGAAGCGGTTGAAATTGGATTGGCCAATAAATGTGTACCAGCAGATCAACTCGATGCAGAAGTTCAGGCATGGGGCGAAGAAATCTGTCAGCGTAGTCCGACCGCAATCGCGATTGCCAAACGCAGTTTCAATATGGATACCGCACATCAGGCGGGGATCGCTGGCATGGGCATGTATGCGCTAAAACTTTATTACGATACTAAAGAGTCTCGTGAAGGCGTGAATGCATTGAAGGAAAAACGTCAGCCTGAATTCCGTAAGTATGCTAAATAAGGAGACTGATCAATGAAAAAGAATCCTTATATCACCGAAGATCTAGAACTTTTAGCTGAAACGGCAGAAAAGTTTGCCCAGAAATATGTGGCTCCGGGATTTCTGGAGCGCGACCAAAGCCGAGTCTTTGATCGTGATCTGGTGAAAAAAATGGGGGAAATGGGCTTTATTGCACCAGAACTGCCGGAACAATACGGCGGTCAGGGCATGGGCCGACTGGCAGCAGGGATTATCCATGAAGCCATTGCCAAAGCAGACTTAAGTTTTTCCTATATCAACTTGCTGGCTTCTTTAAATGGTCAGATTCTGGCAGAACATGGACAGCCTGAAGTGGTGGAGCCATGGTTAAAAAAACTGACCGCTGGTGAAGCGATTTTTTCTATTGCGTTGACCGAGCCGCGTGGTGGTTCAGATGCTGCCAACTTACGTTTAAAGATTGAACGTGATGGCGACGAATATGTGATTAACGGCGAAAAGACCTCAATTTCTGCGGCCGATCAGGCAGATGCTTCAGTGGTCTTTGGCCGCAGCGGTACAAATGAGAGCGGAGCCCATGGTGTTACGGCGCTCTTGGTTCCGATGAATTTACCAGGCATCAGCACCACACGATTTGACTGCCATGGTCAGCGTGCGATTGGTCGCGGTTCGATCTTCTTTGACAATGTCCGTGTACCAGTAAATCATCGTCTGGGCAATGAAAATAAAGGTTTCGTTCAGGTTATGCAGGGCTTTGATTTCTCGCGTGCCCTGATTGGTCTGCAAGTTTTGGCGGTTGCACGCGTCAGTCTGGATGAGGCTTGGGAATATGCTGCGCAACGTGAAGCTTTTGGTCAGCCATTGACTGCTTTCCAGGGTGTTTCCCATCCGTTAGCAGAATATGAAACGCAGGTTGAAGCTGCGCGCTTACTTTGTCTGCAAACATTATGGTTGAAAGACAACCATCTGCCACATACCTCTGAAGCAGGCATGTGTAAATGGTGGGGGCCGAAACTGGCCTATGATGTGATTCATCAATGCCTGCTGACTTTTGGTCATGCCGGTTATGACCGTGGTGTGATGGAACAGCGCATGCGTGATGTACTGGGCTTCCAGATTGGCGATGGCACAGCACAGATCATGAAAACAATTATCGCTCGGCATAAGGCAGGACGTAAGGCTGTACCAGCTTAAGGAAAGTATGCCCCCGCCAAAATAAGACTATTATAAAAAATGAGGAATAAGCGAATGGATTTCGATGCGGTTCTGATCCCGACAAGAAAAGAGGCCATGCTCAAACAGGGACACTGGCTCAATCAAACAATTCTCGATTTTTTACGCAGTGCGGTAGAAAAAAATCCGGACAAAACAGCTTTAGTGAGTTTTAAGGTCGAGAATCAAACTGAACAGACTTTCAGCTACCAGCAGATTTGGGACATGACCAACAAAATTGCGCTGGGCTTGAAACAGTTGGGTATTGAGAAAAATGATGTGGTGTCTTGCCAGTTGCCGAACTGGTGGGAATTTACCTTGCTGTATCTGGCTTGTAGCCGTATTGGCGCCGTATTGAATCCACTCATGCCGATATTCCGTGAACGTGAATTGGAATTCATGCTTAAACATGGTGAATCTAAAGTATTTGTTGTGCCTAAAATCTTTCGTAATTTTGGCCATGAACAGTTGGCCAATCAGCTACACAACAAGCTGGACACCCTAAAACACGTAGTTGTAGTGAATGGGGATGGCGAGAATAATTTTGATCGCCTGTTGCTTAATCATAGTCTGGAACAGAATGCTGCAGCCATTGCTGAGCTAGATGGGCTTGAATCTGGCCCAGATGATATTACCCAACTAATCTTTACCTCGGGCACTACAGGTGAACCGAAAGGCGTGATGCATACGGCCAATACCTTATTTTCCAATATTGTGCCTTATGCAGAGCGTTTGCATTTAACTGAAAATGATGTGGTATTGATGGCGTCACCGATGGCGCATCAGACCGGATTTATGTATGGCCTGATGATGCCGATTCAGCTCAATACCAAAGTGGTATTACAGGATGTCTGGGATGTCTCCAAAGCAGTAGACTTGATTCATCAGCATCAGGTGAATTTCACCATGGCTTCAACGCCATTTTTGAACGACCTGTCCAATACTGTGGCTGAACAGCATGACAAAGTCGATTCACTGAAAATTTTCCTTTGTGCTGGTGCGCCAATTCCGGGACCATTAGTGCAAAAAGCCCGGGAGATTTTAGGCGTAAAAGTGATTTCAGCCTGGGGAATGACCGAATGTGGTGCGGTCACTACTACCTGTCCAGAAGATGACGATGAACGTTCTTTTAATACTGATGGTATTGCCTTACCGGGTGTAGACGTCAAAATTGTCGATAAAACAGGGAAGACCAAGCCGGTAAATGAGTCTGGTCGTTTGATGATTCGTGCTTGTTCTGGATTCGGTGGCTACCTCAAACGTGCTCATTTAAATGATACCGATGCAGATGGCTGGTTTGATACGGGCGATATCGCCTATCAGGATGAAAAAGGTTATATCCGGATTTGTGGCCGTAAAAAGGATGTAATCATTCGTGGCGGTGAAAATATTCCGGTCGCAGAAATTGAATCACTTTTATATAAACATCCCAATGTGGCGGTGGTCGCTTTAGTGGCCTATGCAGATGAACGGCTAGGTGAGCGTGCCTGTGCGATTATCAAGTTAAAAGATCAAGCACAGTCTTTAAGTTTTAATGAGCTGGTGGATTTTCTGAAAACCCATAATCTGGCAATGCAATATATTCCAGAACGTTTGGAGATTTGGGACGAGATTCCGATGACGCCATCGGGGAAAATCCAGAAATTTAAACTCAGAGAATTACTGGCCCAGCATATTGCATCAACTGTGGCAGTAGCAAATTAGAACTGAGAATAAAACTGAACAAACCCTGATGTGACATCACATCAGGGTTTTTTACCAGCAAATAAGTAAATGAACAAAATTACTTATATCTGGATGAAATTATTTTAATAACTTTAACAGCGCCTCAGCCGTTGCAGCAGAAGATGCCGGATTCTGTCCGGTAATTAACAGGCCATCTTGCTGTACATGCACTTGCCAGTCCTCAGCCTTGGAATACTGTCCGCCTTTTTCTTTCAGCGTATCTTCAACTAAAAATGGCACGATATCAGTCAGGCCAACACCATCTTCTTCAGTGTTACTAAAGCCAGTCACTGATTTACCTTCGACGATAGGTCGGCCTTCTGCATTTTTAACATCGCGAAGCACACCCGGTGCATGACAGACAAGTGCCACAGGTTTATTGGCCTGTAGAGTCTGTTCAATTAAGGAAATAGAATTCTGGTCATTGGCCAGATCCCATAACGGTCCGTGACCACCCGGATAAAAGATCGCATCAAAATCCTGATTCAGCACATCACTTAATTTATGCGTATTGGCAAGAGCCTGCATGGCCACTTCATCTGCTTCAAAACGTTTGGTTGTTTCGGTTTGCGCATCAGGTTCATTGCTTTTTGGATCAAGTGGTGGCTGGCCACCGGCTGGAGAGGCCAACGTTACGTCTGCGCCTGCATCAATAAAAGTGTAATAAGGAGCAGCCAGTTCTTCGAGCCAGAATCCGGTTTTTTTACCCGTTTCGCCAAGTTGATCATGGGAGGTTAATACAATCAGAATTTTCATATTTTTCCTTAAAATTATCTTGAATGATTTGATGGAATAACAAAACAGAGGAAAGAATCTGAATACCTAAGGCCATCAGACTTTTTCGATTGCTTAAAAAATAAAAGGAATAAAATCTAGATAGTTGAACTGATGCTAAATCAATAGCATCACTTTCCTTGAACTTTGGATAGCTCAGTTTTTCTTTTTCTTGCCACCGCCGTCCTGCTTATTCACAGTCGACCAGGCAATACGCTCTGCTTCGTCTTCAGGACGACCACGATCTTTTTCACTGTCTTCAATATGCTTAGCCTGTCGTTTTTGCTTTTCGGTATAAGCTGATTTATCACATCTAGACATTTTACTATCCTCATCAGGTAGGGTCTGAAATCACTATAACAAGGGATGATTTTGGCGCGGGTAATCATCTGTCAGGATTTGTTTGAATTGTTTTGTTTTATAGCTTTTAGATGAATTTTATAGATATCCATTAAATTCTTTTTTTAAAGATGTCTAAACTAGATTTCTTTCATAAATCATTTTTTGCTCAGTTCCAAGTTGTAGATTCCAGCGATTAAATTGAATCTCAAACCAAGCCTTTTACCTCTATTTCGATAACGCTCAGCAAGGATTTTGAAGGTTTTCAGGCTGCCAAATACATGCTCAATTCCGATTCTTCTTTTATTGATTTCTTGATTATAGATTTTCAATTCAGGATCCAATTTACAGTGTCTTTTGGCTTTTAATGGCAACAGGCTATTCGGATACAACACATAAATCCCCTGATAGCCTTTATCTGCAAGGATAAAAGCCCCAAAAGGAATCTGGTTTAAATTGCGTTTGAACAACTCGAAATCATGCACTGCACCGCGACTGGTACATAAACTCAGAATTTGCTGAGTTTTGTAGTGAATCATGGCCTGTACTTTAAAGGTATGGGTCTTTTTCTTGCCGCTATAGCTTTTCTTCTGTTTTTTTAGGCCTTTGGATTGGAATTTCCGTGGCATCCACGATCACAACATTCCAGTCGATGCCTTCGCCCTCGGGTAAATCTTTGGGTAAATTAAACAGATTGGACCGAATCAGGCAGTCTTCAACATGACGGACAATTCTTGAGGCTGTGGGCTCTGAAACCCCGTAACTCGTCGCAACGTGAAATAAGGTTCGGTATTCCCGCCAATAGCTCAGACAGAGCAGAACCTGATCCTCCAGGCTTAACTTGGGCGGTCTGCCTTTGGCAGAGACATGCTTCTGCAATTGCTCAACCATCAAATAGAAAGTTGACCATGAGATGCCTGTGTATCGCTTGAACTGAGGATCAGAAAGCTTGTTTGAATCGATGTATTTCATCCGCAGATTATGCACGAATGCTAAGAAATCCGGAGTGCAAATATTAACCAAAAAGAAGATCGTTTTTTGATTTATGAAAGAGAGCTACTAAAACGTATTAGATATTTTAGAAAAAAGTAGATAACAGCTAGAAAGACTGCTATCTACTTTCAAACTGTGATTAGCCGTTAATAATACTGCCGCCATTTACATGAATGACCTGACCTGAGATATAGCTGGCTTCTTCACTGGCTAGGAATAAATAGGCAGGAGCGACTTCACTCGGTTGTCCCATACGTCCCATTGGTGTCTGTTTACCAAAATCTTCCAGTTGTTCTTCATCAAAGCTACTTGGAATGAGTGGTGTCCAGATTGGGCCTGGTGCAACACCATTCACACGAATTCCGGTTTTATTTTTCGCCAGATTGGTAGATAAGCTGCGGGTAAAAGAAGTAATCGCACCTTTGGTGCTTGAATAGTCTATCAGTGTGTCATGTCCATGATAGCTGGTGATACTGGTGGTATTGATAATACTGTCACCTGCCTGCATATGTGGAAGTACCGCCTGAGTCAGATGGAACATGGACAGGATATTGACATTGAAGGTCTTGAATAACTGGTCTGGAGAAATATCGGTAATACTGTCCTGCGGATACTGCACACCTGCATTATTTACCAGAATATTAATGGTTTTAAATTCCTGAAGGGTCTGCTCAACCATTTTCTTGATTTCATCAGGATGCTGTAAATCGCATTGAATCAGCAGGCAACGGCGTCCTTCTGCTTCAACCATTTTTTTGGTATCAAGCGCATCCCGGTCTTCATCCAGATAGCAAATGGCAATATCAGCACCTTCGCGGGCAAACAATACTGATACAGAGCGACCGATCCCGCTGTCACCACCTGTAATGAGTGCTACTTTGCCTTTTAATTTATCGCTACCTTTATAATTCTCTTTAATGACTTCCGGGGCAGGATCCATTTTAGTCTGGTCACCCGGTTGATGGGCTTGGGTTTCAGTTGAAGCTGGAGTTTCAGGATAGTTATTCATATTTTTTCCTTGATTGCTCTTGAGGAAAAAATATATTAGGAGCTTTTAGTTGGCATTAAATTAGACTCAACATTTCATAACAGAACCTCTGCAGGATTTAGCATTTATTCATTTAGCTTAAATTGACACTTTAGAACTGCCTGTTTTAGTTATTTAAAGTCGACTTCTAGAATGAAATATCGGGTTTCTTTTTAAGGAAAAGAGCGATAAGCAGGAATATACCTTCAGTGGATTACAGAAGAGTTAAGTCGATTTAGGAACCAATCTGCAAAATAAAACCAATAACTTATTTACAACCAAATAAATCTAAAATATACAGCTAGATAAGCTACAAGTATTTCTTTACAACTGCGCTTTTAACCAGAATGGAGAAGCACATTGCGCGCTATCCGCTATAAATATATTGTCCTGATCCTTTTACTTTTGCTCGTTGCATTTGGTGTATTTCGCTGGTGGCAAGGGCCACAAGTCACAGGTTATACCTTAGAGCCGATGCCGCTGGTGCAATCAGTGGTTGCCACCGGGCAGGTCATCACCGTTTCACGTGCTCAAGTCGGTAGTGAAGTAACCGGCGTGGTACTAGAACGTCGGGTCAAGGAAGGCGATCGGGTCAAACCGGGCGATTTGCTGGTTGTACTTAAATCGGATGAACTGGCAGCCCAAGTTCGTCAGGCAGAAGTCGCATTGAATGAACTGGCAACCAATCGCCGTCCACAAGCCTCAGCAGAATTGGCTTCAGCAAAAGCTCAGCTGGAACAGGCCAGCCGTGAAGCGACGCGCCGTCGCAATGCCGAAGCAGGCATCCTTTCGGCAGAAGAAATTGAACAGGCTGTAGAGGCAGAAAGGGTAGCACGCAATAATTATGAAACTGTGCGTTTAAAAGCAGCTGCACTGGCACCTGGTCAGGTAGAAGAGGCTTCATTACGTGAGCAGCTTTCGGTGGCACAGGCTCAACTGGCTAAAACTAAAATCCGGGCAACTGTTGCTGGAACGGTGCTGACCCGTGATGTTGAGCCTGGCGATCTGGTTCAGCCAGGACGTACCTTATTTACCATTGCAATGGATGGCAATACCGAAATCCGTGTACCACTGGATGAACGTAATCTGTCACGACTGGCGTTGTCCCAGAAAGCGACTGCAATTGCCGATGCTTACCCGGATAAACCTTTCCCAGCCCGGATTAATTTTATTGCACCGAGTATCGATCCTCAACGCGGCACGGTAGAAGTGCGTCTATCGGTTGATCCGGTACCTGATTTCCTGCGTCAGGATATGACGGTATCGGTTAATGTCGAGACAGGTCGCCGTGATCGTACCTTAGCGATTCCGAATGATGCGCTAGGGAAAGTACAGGGCGATCAGGCCACCGTATTACTGGTACGTGATAGCAAAATCCAGCGACAAAAAGTGAAACTGGGTCTGCGCGGACTTGCCATGTCTGAAGTGATTTCCGGTTTAAAAGTGGGTGACCAGGTACTGTCAGATGCAACTTCAACTTTAAAAGATGGCACACGAGTTCGATTTAAGCCCGAAGAAATCAACTATGCCGACCAGAATAATGATGCCAGCAATAAAAATGAATTACCGGTGAAATTCGAGTGAAAAAATTACTAGGGCGTCTCTGGATTGAATGGAAGATCGCAATCAGTTTTTTGCGAGAAGGCCGAATGCAGTCTCTGATGATTACAGTGGGTGTTGCTGTAGGGGTGTCTGTGATTGTTTTTATCTCGGCACTGATACAGGGCTTGCAGTCTAATATCATCGAAAGGACTTTAGGGACACAGGCGCATATCCGTTTACTGTCCCCCGATGAAGTGAACCAAGTTATACCAGCACCCGCAGGCACTGTGCAGCTGGTTCTGGAAGATAAACGGGCCCAACGTCTGCGTTCTATCAATAACTGGCAAGAGGTTGTGACGACCTTGGATCAGGTGCCTTTATTAACAGCTGTTTCTCCAGTAGTTTCTGGACCTGCATTCGCACAGCGCGGTGAAGCTCAGGAATCGGTTGCGCTGGTGGGCATGGATCCAGAACGTTATCAGAAAATAATTCCACTTAAAGAATATATGATCAGTGGGCAGTTACGTGTCGGCGCGGATGATGTACTCATTGGCAGTCAGCTGGCTAAAGATCTGGGTGTACAGGTGGGTAGCAAGCTACGATTAGATACTGGGCAGGATAACAGTACTGTCGTAAATATTGCCGGGATTTTTGAACTCGGAGTACGTGAGCTGGATTCGCGCTATGTCTATATGGATTTAAAGCAGGCGCAGTCCTTACTCAGCCTGCCAGGTGGGATCACCGTAATCGACCTGACGGTAGAAGATATTTTTGAAGCAGAAAATATTGCAACGCAGGTCGGGCGTTTGACATCCTTACAGGCAGAAAGCTGGATTAAAACCAATGGTCAGTTAATGAATGCCATCTCAGCGCAAAGCCTTTCCACCAATATGATTATTATTTTTGTGGCCATATCCGTTGCTTTTGGTATTGCTAGCGTCTTGTCAGTCAGTGTCGTACAACGGACTCGTGAAATTGGCATTTTAAGGGCGACAGGGGCTACACAAAGACAAATCCTGCGCGTTTTCCTGTTTCAGGGCGCAATTTTTGGCTTGTTGGGGTCTATTATCGGCAGTGCAGTCAGTTATTTACTGGTCTGGATCTTTAATGAATTTGGCCCAGGCCTGTTCTATATTCCAATTTCAATCAATCTGCTATTGCTGGCTTTATTGCTGGCCACATTGACTGGTGTAGTGGCAGCGGCTATACCATCCCGTCGTGCTGCGGCACTTGATCCTGTGGAGGCAATTCGTCATGTCTGATTCATCGAATGAAGTCTTGCGGCTGGAAGCACTACGTAAATCTTATAATATTGGTCAGCCTAATGAAGTCGAAGTTCTGCATGGCATTGATTTGTGTATTGAACGTAATGACTTTGCAGCACTAATTGGTCCTTCAGGCTCGGGGAAAAGTACTTTATTGAATATTCTGGGTCTATTGGACCAGCCGACTAGCGGTGAACTGTATCTGCTTGGTCAACCCACCAGCCGTATGGATGACGCTGCACGTACCGCATTACGCGGCAGCAGTATTGGATTTGTATTTCAGTTTCATCATCTGATTCAAGCTTTTAATGCATTAGACAATGTCCTTATGCCGTTAATGATGGCGCATGGAAAGCCTGATCAAAAGGCTCTAGACCGAGCCTATGAACTTCTGGCTGCAGTCGGGCTGGAAAAGTATGCACATCGAAAACCGAATGAGCTTTCCGGCGGGCAACAGCAACGTGTTGCAATCGCTCGAGCACTCATTACAGAACCTGCCTTGTTGCTGGCCGATGAACCGACCGGGAACCTGGATACCCAGACCGCGTCTGAAGTTTTTGAACTGTTTCGTAAAGTAAATAAGGAACAGGGCTGTGCCATTTTGCTGGTGACTCATGATCCGCGCTTGTCTGTTAGTTGTGATCGCACCATCAAGTTAGTTGACGGCCTGATTCAAAGTGATACCAGAACAGCTCCAGCAGATATTCCTGAAAATACTTAATTTTTAAATATTTTAAGAATTTGTATTCTCCAATTATGGATAAATAAAGATTTTTCTTATCACTTAAGCCTTGCAATAAAGCTGATACAAGGTTTGCATCAGGGTAAGTACTTTGGGGTCGGAAAGCTGATAGAAAATCTGCTTTCCTTCACGACGCGTGCTGACCATTTCGGCTTTTCGGAGCACCGTAAGTTGTTGTGAGAGAGTGGGTTGGTGAATATCTGTTTGTAGCTCAATCTGTTGCACATTCATTTCACTATCGACCAGTACACATAGAATTTTCAGTCGGTCAGAATTTGACAACACTTTTAAGCGTTCGCTTACCACATGAGCCTGAGAAAAATCAATACGTGTCTGAGTTTCATCTGCTGTCATATAAAAAACCTGTATTAGTCACACAATATTTAAAAACCGTCTTGATTAATATTTATAATTATATAATATAAAATTATATATTTTAAGTGGAATATGCTCATGCATGACTTTTTGGCAGCGTTTCTCGGTGGATTACTGCTTGGTCTTTCAGTGGTCGGCTATCTGTATGTGAATGGCCGTATTGCGGGCGTGAGTGGGTTGGTTGGGCAGGTACTTAATCGAAAGACAATTTTCAAAACTCCTGCGGTCTGGTTTTTAGCAGGACTATTTATAGTTCCATTTATCTACGGCGTATTGTTTCAGCCAGAAATTGAGCTGAATGCCAGCCCATGGATGATGGTCATTGCCGGTTTGCTGGTTGGTTTTGGTACACGTTTAGGTTCAGGTTGTACCAGTGGACATGGCATCTGTGGGATTAGCCGTCTGTCAAATCGCTCCTTTGTTGCGACCGGGTCTTTTATGCTGGCGGGATTTATCACGGTTTATGTTGTTCGTCATCTGGTTGGAGCTATCTAAATGAAAAATCTATTCGCTTTTCTATTTGGTGGCCTGTTTTCAGTCGGCTTAATGCTCTCAGGTATGTCTAATCCTGAAAAAGTTCTGGATTTTCTGGATCTGTTTGGGGATTGGGATGCCAGTCTTGCCTTTGTCATGATGGGGGCAATTCTGGTGGCTTTTATTCCTTTCCAGAAAGCTAAACATAATCCACATCCGACCACTTTATTTAATGAACCCATTGATTTACCAAAGAATCAAAAGATTGATCCTAAACTGCTGGCGGGTAGTTTATTATTTGGTATCGGTTGGGGAATTGCAGGCATTTGTCCGGCACCCAGTTTTACCCTGATTGGTTTGGGACATTATCAAGCCTTGTATTTTATTGCAGCTATGCTGCTTGGGGTCTGGATTCACCGTAAATGGGCAGGAGTATAAATATGACACAGCAGCCACACGTCAAAGCATTTTTTGATAAAAATACCAATACTTTTAGTTATGTGGTGAGCGATCCTCAAACTGCCCAATGTGCCATTATTGATAGCGTGCTGGATTACGATGCTGCGTCTGCCACCACATCGACCGAGCATGCCGATCAGATGATTGCCTATGTGAAATCACAAGTTTTGACCGTGGAATGGATTCTGGAAACCCATGTACATGCTGATCATCTGACAGCCGCACAATATCTGAAACAGCAATTAGGCGGCAAGATTGCAATCAGTAAGAAAATTGCGCTGGTGCAGGAAACGTTTGCCAAGATATATCATCTGGACATGAAACAGATCAATGCGCATCAGCCTTTTGACTATCTGTTTGAGGATGGTGAGCATTTCAAGATTGGAGAACTGGAAGTTTATAATATTCCTACGCCAGGCCATACACCTGCCTGTTTAAGCTATGTGATTGGTAACGCCGTCTTTGTAGGGGATACACTGTTTATGCCGGATTATGGCACGGCTCGTTGTGATTTTCCAAATGGCAGTGCCTCGGTTTTATATGATTCTGTTCACAAGCTGTTTCAGCTCCCGGAAAGCACCCGTGTATTTTTGTGTCATGACTATTTGCCAGAGTCACGTCATGAATATCAATGTGAAACCACGATTCAGCAGCAAAAACAGCAAAACATTCATATCCGTGAAGGGATTAGCAAATCTGAATTTGTGCAGATGCGTCGGCAGCGTGATGCGGGTTTAAGTATGCCAAAGCTGATTTTGCCTGCGATCCAGATTAATATGAATGGCGGACAGTTTCCAATGCCAGAAGCCAATGGCGTGTCTTATGTGAAGCTGCCGCTAAATTATTTTAAGAAGTGATCAACTTAACAGGAACAAAATATTAATTTTTAAATTAAGCGCTTATAAAGTTTGCGAATTTTAATATTCCCCCCTATGCTATTTGGATTATCTCATTTTTATATTTTCAGGGTGCATCTTGCTCAGACAGTTCTTTAAACAGATCTGGTTTGTGATGCTTATGGTCTTCGCCGTAGGCTGGAGCAGCATGTCTGTTGCTTCAGCAAAAACGATGCATCTGGAAACGTCAACCAAGCAGATGGGTTCCCATTGTAAGGAAATGGAAAAAATAGAGAAGTTACATCGCCAGCATCAAGCTATGCATGATTCTGCTCATGATATGAGTCAGGACATGGATTGCCACTCCGATTTAAATGAACACAAAGATGACTGTCTGGATTGTATTTATAGTTCTTGCCATAACCTGAGTAGCTGGATCGATGTGGAAATCTCGAAGTTATCTCTCCCTGAGATCCATGTTTTAGAAACTACTTTTATTTCTAATTATCAAGCCAAGCACCTTGCCGGGTATTGGCAGGAAATTCTGCGCCCACCTAAAGCTTAATCCTCGTTATTAATATTTCAAAAATCAAGGATTAAGTTATGTCGATTAAAATTAGTCAAAGCCTGTTATTGGGCTTAAGTTTAGTGATCTCGTCTTCATTATTGGCTGCTGTAAAAGAATATCAGCTGGTTATTGATGAAGGTCCAGTCAATATCACCGGTAAAACCGTACAACGTATTACAGTGAATGGAAAATTTCCTGCACCTTTACTGGAATTTGAGGAAGGTGATGAGGCGATTATTCGCGTTAAAAACAAGCTAAAGAATAAAGAAAGCTCTCTGCATTGGCATGGTTTATTGCTACCCGGCCTGATGGATGGTGTCCCCGGTTTTAACGGGTTTCAGGGCATTGCACCTAATCAGGAATTTGTCTATCGCTTTAAAATTCGTCAGAGTGGAACCTACTGGTATCATGCCCATTCCAAGGGGCAGGAACAGGACGGCCTTTACGGCGCCTTTGTAATCTATCCCAAAAACCAGGCGGAAGTTCCTGCACATGAGCAGACCGAGCGTGATTATGTGGTCATGCTTTCAGAATTTCATGAGCAGTCCGGCCAGCAGATCATGAATAATTTAAAAAAATCTGCCGAGTATTATCAAAATCAGCGTGAAACTCTGAGCGATGTTTTTCAGCAAATCAAACGGGAAGGGCTTAAAGCCACCTGGAATGATCGCAAAATGTGGAACCAGATGCGCATGCTGAAAACTGATCTGTCTGATGTAACCGGCTATACCTTTTTGGTGAATGGAAAAACGCCTGAACAGAACTGGATAGGACAGTTTAAACCGAATGAAAAAGTGCGATTGCGTTTTATCAATGCCTCTGCCATGTCATTTTTTGATGTGCGTATTCCACAGTTGAAAATGACGGTGGTCAGTGCAGACGGACAGCCTGTCAAACCTGTAGTTGTCGATGAATTCCGCATTGGTGCCGCAGAAACCTATGATGTGATTGTGGAGCCCACTGCGGAACATTATCAGATTGAAGCTGAATCGATTGACCGTTCCGGTTTTGCGATTGGCAGCTTACAGAATGAATTAAAGCCAGCTCATCATGCCATACACAAACCTATATCCCGTCCTCGTGCCTTATTGACCATGGAAGATATGGGACATGGCAATATGCAGGGTGAAGCACACGAGCAGATGAATCATCAGAATCATGCTAGCCATGACATAAATGTTAAAAAAGATACTGAACATTCGATGATGGGACATAAGCAGCATGCATCAGCCAAAATTATCGAACAAGGAGAGGACAATCATACCGAGCATTCAGATACTTCATCCGCTATAGATCATGTGAATCACTCAAATATGACCGGGGATATGCAACATGAAAAAGATGCCAAAACTTTTACGCAGCAACCAGTTTACGGCTGGGCCAATGCTTCTACACCGGTAGGGCATAAAGCTTTGCAATATAGCGACCTCAAATCTTTAACTCCGCAAAAAGATATTCGCGACGCAGAAAGCGAATTGGTGATTCGTTTAGGCGGCACCATGGAACGGTATATCTGGACCATGAACGGCAAGAAATTTAATGAAGCAGAGCCGCTCAAAGTGAAATTTGGGGAACGGATCAGGCTGAAATTTATCAATGACAGTATGATGGCACATCCGATGCATTTACATGGCATGTTCATGCAGCTCGAAAATGGCCAGTTTGCAATAGATATGCCGAATAAACATACAGTGATTGTCCCACCTGGAAAAACCGTTACGACTTTGCTGACTGCAGATGAACTAGGTGAATGGGCGATTCATTGTCATCTGTTGTATCACATGACTGCCGGAATGATGAATAAACTGATTGTAGCAAATGTTCAGGAAAATGGCGTTTCGACTCAGGATACTGTGCGGGAAGATCATTCCCATCATCACATGACAAAACCAGTAGAAAAACAAGGAGATGCTCATGTGCACCATTAATCTTTGTCTGAAGCCTGTTTTGGCTAGTGTATTAGCGTTGGGAAATATGGCTGTTTTTGCTGAAGAAAGTTCTCAACAGCATATTGATCATTCGATGCATCATCAACAATTTATCCAATCTTCAGAGCATCATTTAACTTCAGCAGCACTGGAAGTTACTGAAAATTTAATTCCAGATTCAGCTTCAACCTATTCCAGCGAACATGATCATCGCAAGGAACATGGAGGGCAAATTTATACGCGGGTCAAACTGGACAATAAATGGATCAAAAACTCAGAAGGTGAGGGAGGCTTACAGTCTGAGAATGAGCTTCGGATTGGCACGGATGAAAATAAACTGTTCATTAAACTCAAAGCTGACAAGCAGGAATCCAGAGCAACAGAATATGCAGTCCAAGCTCTGTATAGCCGGAATATTTCAGATTTCTGGGATGCTCAGGCGGGTCTTCGCTACCGTCAGGAAAATTTGGGTCAGCCTAATGCTGGGCAAAATATTGAACATGTAGATGCAATATTTGGATTCCATGGGTTGGCGCCGTATTTCTTTGAAACCAATGCACATCTGTATCTTGGTCCAGATGATTTTATCGGACTTGAGCTAGAAACAGAACGTGATCTGCTACTCACACAAAAACTGATTTTGCAGCCTTATGTTGAAGTTGACCTCATTTTGAAGGATAAAGCAGCCAATGCTAAAAAGACTGGAATAAGTCATGCAGCATTAGGTCTGGAAACTCGTTATGAGATCAATAAAAAGATCATGCCTTACCTTAATATTGCTTATGAATATTCCAAGGGCAACGAGAAAACTTCATGGCAGGACGCATCTGATTCTGAACAGGGCGGGCGTTATGGAATCGGTTTAAGAGTGATGTTCTAAACAGATATCTATATAAGCTAATATTTATGAGGCGGAAAAATCATTTTCTCGCCTCATATACTCAGCTATATTTTATTCTTAAGGCCTTTATAAACTTTTATATTTTTCTTTGTTTTAAATTATTTATCTTCAGAATAAATATAAATACGATTGGACTTATAAAAACCCAAAGTGCCATAAAGCTAATACTACTACTGAATTGAGTTCGTAAAAGGGACAATACCAATAGTAAAAGACTGCCTGAGATCAATTTAACGATGACCGGATAACTCACCAGAAAAGAATATCGAGACTGTCTGGTTTTTAAAATCTGTTTTTCACTCACTGCATAAAAACCAAAACAGGCCATCCAGATCAGTCCTACTATTGCCATCCATATCATGAAGAAGACTCCTGCTGTGCAGTTTTAAGCTTGGCCTGAATTTTATGAACAGCTTTTTGCTGGATAGGTGTAATTTTCTGATGTAGGAAGTAAGCGAGAAGTGCCAAGATCCAGAGCATCAGATCGATACGCAAAAACAGCCAATAGTTCGCAAAAGAATCCAGATAATGCTGGGACCACAAATAATACAGGTCGATGAGTGGAAGCATAAAAGCGGCACAGATGAGAATTTTAAGCTGCGTTTTCCATAAATGCTGTTGTGGCGTTAAACAGGCCAAGATAAAACTACTCAGCCAAATACTAAAGAAGATATAGATTTCATAATTTGTGGTGCCCACAGGAATGTGAATCAAACGGTTTGCATAAAGATAAGCCAGCATGGAAATAGGTAAACCAATTATCATGGTGATATTCAGACGATTCACCAGATAATATCCAAAGTGAAAACGATCCGATTTTTTCTGCATCTGTCGTTTCAGGCTCCAGAGCAATAATCCGGAAGCGATCATGGCACAGCCTAATATGCCTGAGAAAAATAGGGCGAAACGTAAAACAGGTTCGGCAAAACGTGCCATATGCAAACCATATACTCCAGCATTCAGGGTAGCAATTGCACTGTCATTACGGGTGTTTTCAAGCAATTTGCCTGTCGTCGCATTTAATACGAGTTGTGCCTGATTGCGGGTAATAGAATGATCTTTCAATTCGGTTAAGGTAATCTTTGCCAGCTGGGTATTCGGCTGCTTCACGGTAATATTGTCAAATTCTGATTTTCCCCAGTGCTGCTGCGCCGTAGTGATAAAATGTTGAATGGGCAACATCTCCGTTTTAATGGGCACAGCAGAGGGAGCAAGCACATTTATGGTTCGGATTTCTTCAAAATATTGAAATGGATTTTCTGGATATAGCTTTTTCATGCCAGAAGGCAAAACAATATAAAAGAAAATAGCCAGGCCAGTAAAAGTCATAGTTAAAAAGAACGGTAGCGCAATGACGGAACTGACATTATGAAAATCCAGATAGGAGCGTTGTCCTTTAAAAGCTCTCAGAGTAAAGAAGTCGGTCAGAATTTTTTTATGGGTAATGATTCCGGAAATCAGGGTCATCAACATGATGAATGCAGCAATGGTGACAATCAGACGGCCAATGGTATAAGGTACGCCATATAGCTGAAAATGAAAGTTATAGAAAAAATCTCCGCCCTGTGTAGCCGAAAGCGTTAATTCCTTACCTGTCATAGCATCCAAGGTTTTAAGTTGATAAGCACCCTCTGCAGTTTGCCAATAAATTTTATTAACCGGTAAATCATGATTTGCTACCCCGATATACCAGTTCTGTGCATCAGGTGCATGTTGCTGTAAATAGCTATAAGCAGTTTTTAAAGCTGTTTCCTGGTTCACCTGCATCATGACAAATTGTGGCTGCATCCACATTGTAATTTCATGGCGATAATAGGTAACCGCACCTGTTAAAAAGATCGCGAAGAGGAGCCAGCCAAAACTTAAACCTAGCCATGAATGTAGCCATGCCATAGATTGACGGACAGATTTATGCATGGTTTAACCTATGAAGCGGGAAATGACAAATAAAACAATGAGAGGAATCAGGCTATAGACTGAAAGTGTTTTAAGACTTTGAATACAGAAGATTCCAATCACAAAACAGACATAAAAAATGAGGGCAATAAAGGCAGCCAGATAAACCGATTCAGCTTTGGGTAAACTCGCCTGTAAAAAATAGGCCAGATCGAGAGCAATCAGATAACTACATAAATAACCAATACCAAAGCTCATGCTTAATCGATACAGGATAGCAAGTGGCTGAAGGGTAGAAATCATGGAAAGGCCTTTATATGAATCTGTATAAATAAATATTGAGGCAACTTAATGCACGAAGCTTAAGGTCGTGACCAGGTACTGTTTCTTATACACTTGCTGATTCAATTTTCCTGTCTTGTCTATTTCTTGACTCACCTCTAGTACATATTGACCCTTCCATGGCGTAGCAATATTAATTTGGCCTTGGTTGTTGGTCGTATAATTTTTAAGCCAGTGCTGTGGGGAATAGACAGTCACTTTGACATCCGCAGCGGGTTTACCCTGATACATGACTGTAAAAGTATTACTGTTCGGCTGAACCGGTACGATATCCAGCTCTGAGTCTGCTTTCTGGTTTTGTCTGCCGGATTTCGCGTGATAGCTGAGTAAGGATTCCCCATAGATCAGTTCATGATGGAGCTGTACATCTGCTTGATCTTTTGTAGAGTAGACCAGATGATCCTGGTGTAGTTGGGGACTAAATTGTTTTTTAGTCTGAATCGCTTTTGCTTGGCTGAATGACTTTAAGGCACCTTCTTGAGTCTCTTTGAGCTGTTCACTATATTCACCAAAGAATGCATGTGTTTTTGCATCTGAAGCACGTTCTAGCCAAAGCATATGGGCCTGAGCAGAAAGGGTCAGTGACAGTCCAATTGTCAAAGTAATGATTTTTTTCATGAATTCTACCTGATTATTGTTTACATATAAGAAAATGAGCTCCGAATATTCTTTCAAAGCTCAAGCGAAAAATTAATATTTGAATTTTACGGCCACACTGTAATTTGCCGGTGCACCATAGAAGCCTTGCTGATTCGGGAAATTAAATAAGTATTTTTCATTGGTCAGATTATTCCCGTTGGCCTGCAAAGTAATGTGATCATTGAGTTCATAACTGGCCATCAGATTCACAAGCGCATATGCATCCTGTTTGATAATGCCTGCTTGTTGGGTAACAACACCCTCTGTAGCAGCTTCAGGAACTTCTAGATAAGTTTTATCCTGCCATTGCACACCAAGGCCCAGTTTCAGTTTTGGAATCTGTGGCACCTGATAGGTGGTCAGAAGATTAAAAGACTGATTAGGATTAAAGGTACGGGCATCACCACCGTTGATCAGATCTTTAAGACTAAACTGAGTATAGCCAAAGCTTAGATTTAAATGATCCGTTAACTGACCAGCCAAACCAAATTCATAACCTTGTGAACGTAGATCACTCACCTGGGTTTTACGTAAAGTCGGGATACCGTCAGAATCTCGCAACGGATAATTGCTTTGCTCTGTTCTGAATACGGCCATGCTGGCGGTGAGCTTATCATCTAGCCAGGAACTTTTAATCCCGGCTTCATAACTTTCACCTTCAACCGGTTTATTAACACTGCCATCCAGAGCTTTAGTTGTTTGTGGACGGAAAATTGAGGTATAGCTTAGATAACCTGTATATTCAGGACTAAATTCATAAGTCAGGCCTGCATAAGGTAATAGCTTATTCTCATCATAAATCGTGTCTGTTCCATAACTGCTGCCTGTACTTTCAGCCTGAACATAGTTGGCACCTAAAAGCAGTTTCAGATCGTCAGTCATATGTAAACGGGTGGCGGCATATAGGCTTTGGTTTTTTTGCCGGATGTGCATTTCACCACTGGTTTTTGACATATCCCAAACTGGTTCGGGCGGCGTAAAACTGGATAGATCTGTGGTAAGTGGGTTGGTAAAGCTGCCTGCATAACCTAACTCATTCAGATTGTTTTCAGCCCAGATATAGCCAAAAGATGCCTCATGTTGTTGTCCCCAAAGTGGATAGGTGCCACTAAAACTCAGACTGGCCTGCTGTTCCTTGTTGTCATCAATATACATACCTGGATATAAGAAAATACCTGAAGTACCGTCAGCACCAGGTTTACCGGACAGGAATAAAAGTTTTGAATCCCGGTCAGTCCGTTTTTCCTCATAACTCAGTTTAGCTTTCCAATCAGCGCCAAATTGTTGTTCGATCTCGGCAAAATAGTTTTTAATATTACTGTCCCAGTAGGCCCAGTCCGGACTGTAATTATAATTTCTTGAATAGCTTAACTGTTCACCTTCAGTATTGATTAAAGGATTAGAACCCCAATTGTCCCCATTGGGATTATGATTCGTTTCGGTATAACCAGCAGTTATTAAGGTCGAATCAGTCAGGTCAGCCTCAACCACGGCACCAATGCCATTTTTTTCGAGTTCATAGTGATCCAGATAACTATCACCTGTCTGCTGATAGCCAAATACTCGGCCTCTGATTTTTCCATCCTGTGTCAGGGGAGAGGAAACATCTGCTTCATAACGTTGGGTATTCCATGAACCATAACTGGTATTAAACGCGGCCTGAAGTTCCTGAGTAGGGCGTTTTCTAATCATATTAATGGTAGCGCCCGGATCGCCAATACCATTATTTAAGGCATTTGCACCTTTAACGATCTCTATACGGTCAAATAAAAAGCTGTCTGGATTGTCATTATTGTAGTTATAGCCTTCAAGCGGAATCCCAACGCCGTCTACCAATACGTTTGAGATTTCAAAACCACGTGATAGATAGGAAGTTCGTTCGGTCTCCTGGTTACTTACAATGATCCCCGGTGAGTTGCGGAGTACATCACGGGTATTATCCAGTGCAAAGTCATCTAATTGTTGACGCGTCACTACATTCACTGTTTGTGGCGTTTCCTTAAGAGGAATATTTAGTTTAGAAGCTGTTGCAGAATTTTGAATAATATAGCTTTTAGTCTGTTCAGAGCTTTCTGTTGTTTGTGCTGCATCAGTGACTATCGTGATGGTAGGAAGTTGCTGACTATTTTCTGCAAAACTTTGCTGTGTCATCAATATGGCAAAACTGAGCAAAGATAGCTTGAAAGTTGGATGATTGGTATAAAACATTTTAATGAATGTAAATGATAATAATTATCGCTAATGTTATTGATTAGATATTTTTAAATCAATCTAAATATAATAGGAAATTTAAATTAAAAATTACTCATTGATAGAGGAATACTTTGCAGTTAAAGCAGATTAAAAGAAGAAGGGGTTAAGATTTTGCTTAAAATAAAAACGATTTATTTTAGTAAAATAATATGTAAATTATTGACTTCATATTAATTTTTTAAATTTATAAAGTATATTTGCTAAATTTTTTTCATGTAGAGAATGAGATTAATGCTCAAATATAAAAAGAAAAATGAAATAAAAAAAAGCCATCACATTGATTAATGCCAGTCAGTTAAGCAAATTTTAGTAAAATGTAGTAAAAATGAGTGTATGTAAATACGCTCATTTTTTTATGTCTTTATCTGAACATTTAGAATCCACTCTTGAACATTCTCTCCCATCACTC
>NZ_VOZD01000030.1:0-38118 GCF_013419915.1 Acinetobacter sp. YH12043 | reverse complement strand
TGTTAGTTTCGTTTCATCGAAGGCTATGTCTTGTTCTGTAAATTCACCGCTTAATAAGCCCATGTGTTTTCCTTGTTATTTTATTATTTTCATCATGTAAGGTTTTGCTGTCTTCGGATTCTTCATTAACTTGCCATCTGGTCTTATAAATACAAACCAACCATTAGCATTCGGTAACGGCTTAACTACGTGTGTCTTTAAGATGTTTTCGTCAGGAGGAAGGAAGCCTGTTTCTTTACGATACTCAGTTCTAAAATGGTTTTGGATATGATCTTCAAAACTGTTTTGAGTAAAGCCATAAGGCATAAAGATGTGATTGGTATTCTTACCTAGCTTCTGTTTATACGTTCCACCTGTAGCAATATCAAAAGCTTGTTTAGCCATTTGCTTGTTGATTAATGGATTACCTTTTTCATCGTATTTAATAAAGCTCTCACCACGTTTAGCGAGTCCTAGATATATGGAATAAGCTAAGTTTTGATAAGCTCGATGTTCAGTTGTACCTATAGCTGCTGCATTACCAAATTCAGGTTGTATTGAATTGTGAAACTCTTTCTCTGCGCCAAGTACAGAAGCTTGTCCAGCATTTAGAATCTGTTTACCTTCTAAAGCGACTTCTGCTGCTCTAATATTTGTACCTGTTAATCTGACATCTTTTTCATTCAGTTTTGCGATACCAACATAATCAAAAGCATTCTTTTCACCACCGATAAGGCTGAAATATTCCTTTTGTGCTTCTTTATTACTTCCTGCCATTTTAGTTAGATCAGTCAACATAGCCTTCTGCTTACTAGGCGTTGCATCATGGTAACAATCTAAGAATGCTGTACGTTCTGACTTGTTCCATTGGATCAATGAGCCGACACCACCATTCGCTTTTTTCTGTTCAGCAAGTAATTGGGTTGTTATCTGAGCTTTCTTAAAATCAATTTGACCAGTACCAATCTGCTCAGGAGTAACTGTATAAAGCTTATGTCCAGTTTGAGACTGTACTGAAGCTACAGGATCATCATTAGCACGTTGTTTAGAAGTAGCTGCAATATCTTTGAATACATTTAATTTCTTTTGAAGAGCTGTAGCGTCTTCTTGAGGACTGTTTTCTAGTTCAGAAGTCAGTCTTGCTATACTACGTTCCTGTTCAATCGGTGAAGCATTTCTGAAGGCTTGAGCATCTTTATTCAATGCAACGGCTTCTCTTACTTCAGTTTCATATTTAGTACCCTTAACTGCTTCTAGTGTTTCATTAACTAGGCTTGTAGATAATGGATAGCCTGTATAAGCATCTGCTACAAAATCTTTTGTAAGTTGAGCATGTTCTTTATCCAGCTCTTTAGCTTTGATTGCTTGCCCTTTCTGAATACGGTCTATAGCAGACTCGATATTAGATTTATAAGCATCCCTAGTCTCTACCTTCATGTGTGGGAAGACTGTATCTACATTCTTATTCAATTCCTGTAGAGCTTCTATGTCTTCGGCAGTTTCTAAACTACTTAGTACCCCTTTACCATCTGACAGGTCTCTACGTTCATTCCATTTCTGAATTGACTCTGTACGCTGTTCAGGAGTTAAAACAGGGTTACGGTTGACTGTATCTTGATATAGAGCGAATGCTTGTTCCCTATTCTCAATTTTAAGAGTAGCTTCTCCTACTTGTTCAAAGTCTGCATTAATGGACCTACGTTCTGTCTCATAAGCTAGTGGCTTGATGAAGGCTTGAGAATCGTTATACATCTTCTCTGAATAGTAGTTAAATCGTTCTTTCTGCTTCTCTGGGATACGTCCTACATAGTTTTGAGCTAGTTCATCTGTACGCTGTCTTAAATAGCTTTTAGCTGTAGCTTCATCTAATTCACCTGTTACTAATTTTTGTTTAGTCTCAGAAATATAGTCTTGATACTCAGCCCCATACTTAGAAGCTTCTATGTTGAATTGGTATTGATCCTTTTCGTCTTGGATCTTCTGTTCCTTAACAGCGTATTGTTGTGCTACCTGTGAAACATTGCCGACTGCTTGAGCGACTTGTCCTGCACCTGTATCTAATACTCTTCCTACTTGTGCTTGTGGCATCACATTGCCAAAGTTACCTAATGGGATACGAACTGCCATAATTAAGCCCACCCTGAAGCATTCTGTTTGATTCTGCTTGTATCCATAGTTAATGAATTAGATTGGATGTTCGATACAGGTTGAGTTGTTGTTGATGCTCTACTCATTTGTGAAGCTTGTCCTGCTCCTGATAAAAGAGTTGATCCTGTATTTAAGATACCGCTTACTGTAGCGTTACGAGCTTGAGCCTTATGAGCTGAAGCATCTGTTTTAAATTGTGCTGATTGATTCTTAGCATTAAAGAAACTTGTCCAAGCATCTTTAGATGAGTTCAAACTAATATCGTCTTCAATCACATCTACTACTGTATTCTCTGCATTCAGATCTAGTCCGTTACTTGCCATCTGAGCCTGAGCTGCTGATGCCTGTTTCTTTCCTAGTTCACGGATACGGTTCGCTTCTACCCTTCCTGCACTTTCTGCATTCTTAGCATTTTGTTCTGCTTGTTTGGATTGTGCTTTAGCTTGGTTACGTGCGCTAACTGCTGCATAAGCTGTGCCTGCTGCTGCTAAAGCTGTACTAACCCACATAGCGATTGCTGCTGCTCCTGCTGCTGCCATACTTACCTCATTATTATTTTTATTATGTGTTTATAGCTTCATTTCAAGAAATGAGCCTGTATGTTCAAAGCCAAACTTCTTGTAGAAGCTTATTGTTCTTTCTGTGTTGATCTTGGTTGCAGTACCACATTGAATAACTGTAGCTCCTGCTTCTTTAGCCCATTCAATAAAGGCTTTAACAAGTAAATAAGCTACTTTACTGCCTCTATTATTAGAGCTAACAAATATACAGTAGTCAAAAGCCATCAAGCTTGTAGCACTAAACCATTCTCTTGTTAAGCCACCTACAAAGCCACCTAATATCGTTCCTGCTTCATCCTTAACAACTAATACGCATCCTTGAGATGGATAGCAGATTAGAGCTTGTAAATGTGTTTTAACTATATCTAGGTCCATTGGACGTTGTGAGTATGTAGGGGATTCATTCCAAAAGTCTGAAGCTAGCTGTAATAAATTTGGAATATCAGATATTTTTGCTTTTTCTATGTAGTACACTTTATTCTTCTTATATATTTGTAAATATAACTATTTTTGTGAAATATCATGCTTAGAAAAATAACTTTATTGTTCCTTGCTATGACTTCTATTTCTGCTAATGCGGATTTCCGTTCTAAGTGGCAACCTATACCTGGTCCTAATATTGATGTAGCAGCTTATAATCAAGCTATGACTCAAAATTACCAACAAATGAGCCAAAGTCTTAGTGATGTTGCTAATGCTTATAGTCAGTACGCTTCACAAAAACAACAAAGAAAACAGCTTCAAGCTTATCACGATGCTGTTCATGCGGCCTTCGTTCATCAAATAACTCAAGAAGGCGGTATTATTGAACGTAGTGGTGACAACATATCTGTAAGCCACCCTGACGGTTCTAAACTCTTCTGTTATCAAAGGATCTCAAGAGAAACTTGTCAAATCCTCGATCTTAACGGTCATTAATATTCTGTTCTATTACAACGGCTGTTATATGAAGTGGTAAAGGTTCAGTTTGTTCTATGATGAGCTTGAAGTTATCAAAATCGTTCCATCCATTCATCTCTACACGCTTAGAGCCTGTAAATGGCTTAGGAGCATCAAATACATTCTCATTGAACTGTTTAAGCTCTACTAACTCTCCATTGACTGTAGGATTAAGAGACTCATACAAATACAAGTTAATATGATTGATCTTGATAATGCTTGGACTTGATGTTGCAGGACTGCCCTGTAATTCAGGAGCAAATAAACTAACTCTTGATGTGAACTTGCGACCTATATAGATCTGATTGACTGATGGATCACAATTGATTGTTAATCTATTCCCTTCTCTTTTTAGTATTGGAAGGATGTATGTTGAGTTGTTGTCTTTGTAATAAGCAGCTACATCATTTCCTAAAATACCAATCTGACTATGCTCTACAATACATGGCTTGTTATGTTGTACGTTGACTTTGATTACTGAGTCTAATAGTAGATCTTCTTTCATCTGTTCAATTTGTACTGTGCCATTTCGATTGACTAGAAAATAAAGTCTGTCAGCTCCAGTAGTAGAAGGTAAGGACGTTACGCTTAATACTGTTCCACCGATATCATGTGTAGACCATGCTATAACTGATTGCTCTCTATTTAATGTCAGACTTGCTAACTTACCATTGCCTAATACAAACCAAATAATTGAGTCTGGTTCAGCACAGTAGACCATTTCTTTAAATCCACCACTCTTTTTAGCGATATGGCTTGCTAATACTGTCAGCTCATTAGAAGTTAATGAGTCGATAGAATAGTCATAAAGCAAGGTACGGATTCTTTCTGCTCCACGCTGTACGAAGATAAGTTCTGAGCCTACTTTAATTGGCTTGATGTTTTCTGTTGAGCCAAAGCTTGTATGTTCTAGGATTGATGTATTAGTAGGAGTCATAGAGTTTTGAGAACTGATTACTAATTCAGACCCCCCTGTCATTACACATATACCTCTTGATTGAGCAAGATGTAATACATTGGTTAACTGATCTGAACTTGCTGATACAGTAAAACTATCTCCATCTGCTGTAGTAGGAAGGAAGTTTGTTACATCTCCTACACGGCTTAACCATACATAGTTTGGATATGTTTTAGTTCCTGCTATAACAAGTCGTTGCTGATACATGGTAACTGCTCTTGGATAACCTAGATTGACTTCAAAGATGTCTTGTTTAAGAGTCCAAGCATTAGCAATTGCTTCTATGTCAGTTGTTAGTTTTAAAAGGACTTCACCTTTTACTGTGTCAGATTTTACGTACTCATCTATACGGACAATTCCTTCATTAATGAATACAAATTTATCTACATCTGCTGCTGTGAATGCTTGAGCATCTGTTACGGCTGTTGTTGACCAATTACTATCTGGACTTGGATCAGGACCACTTGATCCTAATGTTGGTGTATTGCCTTGTGTTATGCGCAAAGCTCTAAAATAGTATTTAGTACCACTAATTGTATGATGGCAGATCTCCCCTGCTTGATAGCGTTTTGTATTGTCATACGCTGCAAATGGTGAAGCTGTTAGTGTTGCTATTTTCCCTGCATTCTTTTCATTAGACTTCAATGGTAAAGCAGGAGTCTCTACTTCTTCTAATGGCGGTACATAAAAATCAAATGGATCATAGGACCAATTGGTTAGATCTTCTGAAGCTCTCAGCCATGCTAGAGGATGTTTACTGTGTGCTATGTAGAACTGATACCTATTCTGTGTATAGCTGATCTCTTTAATGTCTTGAGCTGTATAAGGAGTTGATAAGCTTTTAACTACAGCACCGTTTATATTAAGTACGTCTATCTGATTAGGCTTGAAAACAAGTAAGTAGGCTGTTGAGTGACTGATAATGAAAGGCAGTATTCTAATTGCTCCTGCTGTTGTAGCTAGAGCTTCTGTTCCACCTCTACGCTTTAATCCACCTTCTATGATTGGAAGGAAATTAAGCATCTCTTTTGTGCCGTTTCTATACTGTTGAAGATCCGTTCTCATCCAAATATGAGGACTTAACTCTCCTGAAGTGAAGTTGTTTTTAATTAAGTTGATCTTAGCCATTAGCGACCTCTGATCAGTGTATAGTCTGTTTCTTTAAAGAATTGTTGTGATGGTATTTCTTGTGCTTGAGTTGCCTTAGCTTGTTTTAATAGCTCTTGGCATTGCATGTAATAGCTGTCTGATGTTCCTTGTGAGCCTGTTGTAGCTTTTGTAATTTTATAAGCTAGATACAAGACTAGGCATTCAATAAATAGGCTGTCATAACTTTCTTCGTTCTTATTATCGAATACATATACAAGGTTAAGTTGATCTGAATTGCTAAGTAGTCTGTCTGTCTCTACTACATAGTCTTCTGTATTGGCTGTGATGATTCTGATTAAGTCATCTGGTAATTGGAATTGATATGCGTATCCAAATTCAGGTTGAGTTGATATTGGATTCAGTTTAATGCGCTTAGTTGCACATTGGAAAGGATGAAGTCTTAACAATGCTTTACGTGAACTATCATAGACTGTTCTCATACGTCTAGCTGTAATTGTATTCTCTTCAAAGCTTGTAATTGAGTCTGCACCAATCATAAGTAATGACTGATTTGCTATGTCTGTTTTAGTAGTCATTGAGCTTCCTTGTTATTGTTATTATTAGGTATTGAAAGCCCCCTACCCTGTTACAAATAAGGAGCTTTAGTTATTTAATTAGCTGTGTTAATACTGCTATTAAACTTTGTATTTGAACGCTACTACACGTTTCTCATCGGTACGAACTGCACCTAAAGCTTCAATGTGACCAATCGAGTTGTAACGGTTAGCTGTTTCAACTTCTACGATCTTCAATGGAGAGATAGAGTTGATACCTACTTCTACTGCTGAACGTGTATAAGCAACGCCTGTAGCTGATAAGCCATCTGCTGCTTTAACGAACTCTGCATGTACCCAATTAAAACCTAAGAAATTAGATACTTCACCTTTCTGTAACATTTGACCTGCTAAGAAATCAGAAGAGGTAAGTGTAGGATCTGCCAAGATAGAATTAAGTAGGCTAGAGTCGTAAGTAATGTAGATGTCTTCATCACATTCGTTTTCCATAAACTTAGTACGGATGTCGATTAGTAATTGCTTAGTTGGAGCTGCTGCTGCATCACCTAAGATTTGAGTGTCTGGAAGAGCTACGTTTGTATAAGTGTCAGCACCTACTACTTTACGAGCTGCATTGCCGATAAGAGCGTTATATACAACTGAGTCTACTTTACGATTCCATTTAGCATGAAGACGTTGTAATAGTTGGTCTTGTGGTTGAGCCTTGAGCTTGTAAAGATCTTGAATAGCTAAACGTGTGAAGTTAGGAAAATCATTCATTGTTGCTAAACGAGAAGCGAATGAAGCATCTGTATAAGCAGTCTCACCAAAGCGAGTTAATGTACTGAACTCATCACCTAGAGTACCCATTTCGTTTACGCTGAAGCTATTGCCCGTTACTGCACCAATATTCGTTACTGTGCTTAATAGTTTGCTTTCTTTTTGTTCCATCAAAGAGATGTATGTATCTGCATATTGTTTTACAAATACTGAATCAATAGTGTTATATGACATTGTTATTTAGTCCTTATTTTTATTTTATTTGCATTGTTAATAGAGCTATTATTTGTATTGTTTTGAATGCTCTATATGTTTGTTGTTGTAGTTGTAGAGCCTGTTGTTGTTTCAGTTATCCATATCGGGCTGATAAGAGTTGATACAGTTCCCATGCTCTACATAAGGACTCTGTATGGCTTGAAGCTTTATCTGAACGCCACTTCAGGAGCTATTTGTTTAACGTCTTAGGCTGTTGTAATACGAATCAATCTGAGCTTTGACAGACTTGTGATCTGGATGCTTAGAATCGAAAAATGCTTCACTACGCATTAAAGAATTAACGTCTACGTTTACAGGTGTACCGTTATTGATTGGCTTGTCTTCATTGATCTGTGAACCGAAATATGCAGCCATCTTAATAAAGGCTACGTTGTTTCCAATTAAAGGATCGTTGATCTGTTCGTCTGTAATACCACATGCTCTAGCTGCTTTAACTGCATTAAAGATATTGGCTTCATACTTATCACCCCATTCTGTTTGAAGTGTTTGTACTGTTGTATCTGTGTCAATTTGAGAGTTATTAGATACTAGATCTACTGCACGTTTATCGTATTCACTTAATAGGAAGTCGAGCTGTTTATTTGTAATCCCATGCTTATGAGCTTCTTCTAAAAATGCTTTGTTAGATTCATCTGCTTTAAAGTCTTCAAAGCTAAAATCTTCACGTTCAATTGAATATTCATCTACAGATTTAGGAGCGACTTCTCCTGTACCAACTTTCTTTTCCAGATATGAATACGATTCATTCATCTTCGCTACAGTGGCTTTATAGTCTACAGATCCATCTTCTGCTGTTACTTTAAACTTGTCAGGGATAGCTGTTTCATTACTGCTATTATTTGCTGTACTAAGTGCTGTATCTTGTTCAATTGCTTGTGGTTGTTCTAAGTTGTCTGTCATTGCTTATTCTCTTTTTTATTCTTATTACTTAGGTTGTTCTGCTTCTTTAATACGAGCCAAGATGAAGTTGATAACGTCCTGTTGACCTAGATTAAATGCAGTCTGTGTTGCTGAGTCTTTATCGAATGCTAGTTGTGTATGGAAGATAGAAATAAGATCATCTAATACTTCTATACCTTCGTTACTGGTAAAGACTCTCTGATATTTATTACTGTTCAAACATTGCTCCTAACTGATCAGGTGTCATGTTCTTTGCTTGTTCCTTAGCTACTTCTAAGCCTGTCTGACCAACTTGTGACATGAGAGCTTGTTGCTGTTGTTGCTCTTGCATAGCTTGTTGTTGTTCCTGTTTAGCTTGTCTGAGTTCTGCTATCTCTTCATCCGTTCTAATCGCTTCCACAGGTACTGATAGAGCGTCTGCCATAACTTGTACCATTGCATCTAGGTTTAGGTTATCCATTACTGTCTGATCAATCTGTGCCATCTGAGATACGTTGAGCATTAGGTTTTGAATAGCTGTTACCCATTCGAGCTTCTGTGATGCAGCCATAGGGTTAATGAAGTTGAAAGATATTCTTGCAGCTTGCATAAGTTCTTCTGGTGCTGGTGGAAGAACATCTGATCTCATTGCTAATCCCCATGTACGTTCTAGTAATACTTGTAAGTATTCTGATTGCATACGAGAGAAGATTGAGCCGAGTTGATTACGATATACCTGTACTCTTGCTTGGATCTCTGTAGCTGTTAACGGTGAACTGCCTTGTGGCGTTAATTGGTCACTCATTAATGTACGTTTAATCTTCGCTTGGAAGTGTTGAAGGAAGTCTAGTCCTAGTCCTACTGAAGCTGATCCTGTATCGAGTCGTTTAATACTGTCTACTGTGTTAGCTGCAATGATTGCATTAGGTCGAATACGAAGTGTATGAGGATTAATATTTCCATCGTTTTGAGCAATCCATAAACCACCCAAATTAAGTTCTGCTGTCTGTAGAGAGAGCTTCATAATCTGATTGGCTGTCTTAGCATCACTGATCACCATACTACCCATACCTAAACCATAGTGGCTGTCAGGTATCTTCTTGAATCTACTTACCACACAAGGGAACTCTTCAAAGCCTGATTCTTTTAGGATGTGTTTTGATTGAGATTCAATTGTGTATGAAGCGAAAGGCATTGATGTTGAAACACGTTTACCTTCTTCACCTTTAACAAACTTACTGTCTCTAGGGAAGATTGCTTGAACAAGTGTGAACTTCTGATCAGGTTTCTTTTCTAATGCTGTTTTAACTTTTTCTGATACGTTGTCTATTCCAAACTCAGATACAATCTGTTCTGCTGATAACTCAAACTCTCTATAAATTGTGTCGATCAACCCATTTGCTTGTGTTGAGCTGATATAGCAGTTGCCAATAGACCAGGTATTAAATGTAAAACCGCCTTTGTCTCTATTCGTATCTGCATACAATACTGCCCATCCTGCGACTACTAAGTCGGTAAGAAAGTCTGTAACTTCTGAATCAAAGTTAGATGCATGGATATTTCTAAATAGGAATTGATCTACTTGGCTTAACCATTGTTCGCCTTGTGTGAGCTGAGAAGGTGTATCTACACCGCTTGGAACTGATTTAAACCAAATACTGACAGGGCTTGTAGTACCACTAACAATAGAGCTAACAAGTAGTTGAATACTTTCTACTGCTGTTGTGTCGAAGAGGTCTGTACGAGCCTGTTTACGTTCTTGTTCTAAAGCTAATGCTGCTACATCTGTAAAGCTTTGCTGACGTTCAGGAGCGCAATATTTATAACATTCCTTCCAATGAGCTTCGTGTTTAATTCGATCTGATTTCAATTGACTTAGGCGTTTGAGTATTTGTTGTGCCTTCATCTCGTTATTAAGTACCTGTATTCGTTTTAGGCGCAGATGAAAGGACTGTCTCTGTCAAACTGCCTAATGCTGTGCTTTGTTTGTTTTTACGTCTTACTGCTGAGTTCTCATTTGCTTCTTTCTGTGCAAGCTCTTTGGCTTTACGTTCGATCTCTTCAGGTGACTCTTGCTGTACGACTTTAGGTTTACTAGCCATAGCTGTATTAATACCTCTATTAATTTTTATTGTTCTGTTGTTGGGCGTTTATGCAGGCTTCTTGTCCTTCGGATCAAGCCAAACGATGAAGCTGTTTGTCTTGAGCAAAGCCAAGATCCTGAACGCTTGTCTAGGTGCGTCTTACCGTTCTCTTTGTTCTAAAAGATATGTGGCATCCAATGTTGCAAAATGCGTGTGCGTGTACGTGCGTACATAGGTATATAGAAGGGATGTTGATCTGTTCTGTCTTATCTAATTCTTTATCTAGCACTTGGATCTATGCAGTCTTTTCTTTAGTTCTTGTTATTGTTGTACTGTAGTCTTTGTATTTATAAGTATTAGATAGTCTCTTTTTTAAAAAGTTATATGTCTGTTTTAAATATAGATCTTGTTTATTGTTATCATATTAATAGCTGTATTTATAGAGCTATTAAAGAAAGCTCAGGATAGAAAGAGATAAACTAAACTGAGCTAAAAGGGGATCGAACAGCCTACCTAGATAAGCTATTAGTTAAGGATGAAATAAAGGATATATAAATGACTGACCTAGTTGGTTATTACGCTTACTTAGCCTAAGTCGTTCTAAATAAGTAATGTGAAATATATCACATTTTTACAACTTTGTCAAGGTTTATGTACTACATATAGTATATAATACTCATCAAAAGTACTATATTTAGTATTTTAATTTAATGCCAGACTTATCTATTACTTTATAGACATATCCATATATTGTAGAATAATCAGGCACTATAGTTAAAGTATAATAAATAGGCTTCGCTGATTCTCTAATGTCACCAGTTAATGGTTCTAGGTCTGATTCACGGAACATATAAATATTTATTTTAAAGGTGTTGTAATCTACTTGTTCTAAACTTTGAAGATTACCTAAATTGAAAAAAGGTTCATCTGCTACATGATTTAAGACATTATGCTCTTGAATAATATATCTATTTGCATATTCATTATATGCCACTTCAGTTAAATAATAAGAATAATTTTTCCCAGAAGCACCGATGCTACAAGCCTCATATCCCCCCCAAAGCACATAATAGTTATTAATACCTTGGTAAACTCTCGATGTATCTGTAAATGTAACTGTATAGTTTTCGGGATTAGGATCGCCAAAATTATTATATTTAGATTTTTCAAACGTGGTATCGCATGCGGTTGATAATGCATAATCCTTGACTGGCTGTAATGCTTGTTCTTTTTGAGTCGGTCTTTCTGCAGAAACATTTGAGCAGATAATAAGAGCAAGTAGGGCAATTCTTAGTTTCATTATAATGGACACATATCTTTATAAGTTGAAGATTTGCTAATAAAAAAATCATTTAATTCCTCTAAAGCAGTAATACTTTGACTTGCAAGACTTAATGACTCATCAAATTGTAAATTTTCTGCACTGAGTATCAAAATCCTTTCATAAATTCTGTATCTGTGACATTGTTTTTCTATAATCTGATCGTCTGTCAAGCTCCCTTCTTCAAGTTCCTTATCTCTTAAATTCAACATAAAAACTAAGTTATCAATGCGTTTGTCATATTCTGTATATGAAACTTTAAATGCATAACTTGGAGAGCTAAATAATGTAAGAGTAAAGATTGCAAGCAAAAATCTGATTTTCATTGTATAAGTTGTTGTAAAGCTTCTGATAACTCAGTATAGCATTCAGTTGTTGAGCCGTTGAATGAGATTTTAGGCTTATAGTGGTAGTCCTGCATTTCTGTTTTGAACTTCACTTCCAGGTCATAGACTGCTTCTGCTGTATCAGGAAGTTCGAGAAGGATCTCCCATTCGTATGGCATAGCTTTCACAGTACCGTATCGAGTTAAAATGTTATTAACTGTAATACCAAGCTTATAGAAGGTTTCTTCCTTATCCCAACATTTGATTAAGTAGAAGATTGGTTGACCGCCATTTTGAACAGCTTGATCTAGGAAGGATTGTCGTTTACATCCCTTAATCTTCATTCTGTTTAACTGCCTTTTTAGTACGAGGTTTCTTAGCTGTACTAATAGCTCTATTTGAGGTTTTAGCTTTAATGGAAGGTTTGTCTGTACCAATTAGTTTTGATTGTTCTTGAACGATCTGATTAGCATCCAGTGCATTGCTAATACCTATCTCATGGGTAGTAATAGAAAACAGTTCAGGATGTTTGAAATAGGATTCAAATAAGGAAATAGGAATAGTTGGTCCATTTAGAATAAGTTTTAGTTTGGTTGTATCTGTAAATTCAGGAATGATGTCTGAATATGTGACAAGTACGAGCTTGTCAGCTTGATAGATTTTATATACTGAATACATAGTTTCTCTTTATTAGAAGTTTTTATTATTATTTTTGATGTCGCTTTCATATAAATATTAGTTATAGAAAACAGATACATATATAACATATTTTTATATAGATGTCAATCTCTATAACTTTTAAGAATATGAATACCTATACTACATAGGCTATTTATCATAGTTATCAATGGCTTTTTGAAATGAATGGCTACATGCTAAATAGTGACGTTCTTCAAAATCAGCAATAGCTTTCTTTTTCATAGTTTGATCAGGATATACAGGTATCGTATAGGCATCTTGAACAATAAAGAAAATCTGTTTTTCTTCTTTTTCTCTTGCTTCTTGATCAGTCATTTTAGCTGTAACTGACATAAGCTTTGCTGTAGTTTCAGAAGCTTTCATACCTAACTGTCTGTATGTTTGAGCTGTGTAAGATACAATTTCAGCTTTCTTACAATGAGCTTGAGCTAATTCATATACTGATTCTGAATAGGCTGAAGTACCAGTACAAGCTAACAGTAAAGCTAAAACTATCTTTTTCATATTAAACAGTTATATGTAAAGTTGTAGCTTCATTCTATTTGAAATGGTATTAGAAATAAACAATACACAAAACAAGACCAGGATCAGACAGTTCAAGATATGAGAGATACGGATTTATCTGTAGATCGAAATAGATTGATTACTGTCTGTTAATGAAAGCTGATATACGACTGATAAGGAGTATAGAAGTTTGAGTGTTACAGATACTAAATCTGACAGAAACGAATACCACTACATCCGTAGGATCAGATCTGAATACCAATTCTATTTTTAATTTAATAATTAATATTATTTTTAAAAGAAAGAGAATGCTTTTTCTATACTCATTCTGATTGGTATTGAAAGAAAACAGGTTAGTAGCAGTCAGTTCGATGTTTGATATGGATACGTGCCTGTAAGGTACGGATACAGATTAAAGATTGAATACTGACTGTTAAAGGTTATTGTTCATCGACTGTAAGGAGATGAAGAAGAAGCTTGTTACATCATTCAATAACAACTATTTTTCTTTATATAGTGAAGAAATAGTAAATAGATCGACAGATCTGTTTGCTGTTTCTAGTATCTAGTTCAGTAGAATGGAATGAAGTCTGAAGCTCCTTAGAGCTTTAGATTGAATGGTAGATATATAATATTTTTAGTAACTTTTCTTTTAAGATAATAGTTTATAAATAGTTGATTATTAATTAATTTTTATTTAATCAAGATAAACTCTAGTCTAGCTACTATTTCTCAACCTACTTACTTTCTAATCTCACGACACTTTTATACACTCATATATGAATATATAATGGGCTGTGTGAAAAAAAGTGTAAACATTTTACCTTAACTCACTGATTTCTTTAGGAGCTATAGGGATTTTTTGCATTTTAAAAAAAGTGTAAAAAGTGAAAACAGATTCTAGCTCGAAACTTTACGAAGTATAGCAAGTGAAACGAAGCTATGCTGAAGTAAATGTTTGAGCAAACAAACGACTGAACCAAACTAGCTATAGTAATGAAAGTTACAGAGTGCGTTAGCGATCCAATACGGTAAAAGCCGTTCAAGACAGATGTCAGCTTCTGAGACAAATATGTACTTCTTTTTGTCTGAAACCTATCTGGTATCGGATAGAAGAGGGGGCAGGATTCATCCTTACACTTTTTTGTATCCCTAATATATCAATCAATTACTTACTATTTATAAGGTGGGGGTTTGTGTGAGATAAAGTGTTGACATTCGTTTCATAGTTTGATACTATACACAACATAGGGAGAAAGGACTCTTCTACTCCTGAACAAATATAAATGACACGAAAAAACAAGACCTAACCAGGTATCCTTTTAATGAACTTACAAGATTTAATTATTAATCCAACAGCTACAATCTCTCAAAATAAAGAAGAAAATTCAATCACTATCTTTGCAGGTCATAGTAAAGAAAAGCTCTCAAATATTATCAAAGACTTTCCTGATAACTGCTATGTAAATAAGCAAATTACAGGCTGTGGCGGTACAACCCTAGTCCTAAGAAATGCTGTGAACTATGTTGTATTAGTACCGTATATCAACCTTTTAAAGTCAAAGATTGCAGATAACCAAAGCATCGTAGATCTAATTGGCGTATATGGTGATACTGAGTCAGAAGAAATTACAGCCTACTTAGAAAGTGGTGCTGAACCTAAAAAAATTGTTTGTACTTATGACTCACTTCCAAAGCTATTGAGAACAAAAGGCTTCAATCCTAAAGACTTCAAACTATTGGTCGATGAAGCACATACCCTAGTTAATCTAGGATCATTCAAAGCTGCTACATGCGAATTTGTACTTCAAAACTATAACAAGTTTGGCTCTCATGTATTCTTAACTGCTACACCTACAAAACGTGAATACTTCCCAGAAGCATTGTTAGATATGCCTTTATGTACTATTGAATGGTCTGAAGTACGTGCTGTTAAGTTCAACCTTCAAAACATTGAGCAGGGCGTAGGTTTAAACAATGCACTGTTTGGACTTTGCTATGATTACCTAATGGGAAAGATCGAAGGTAATGCACATATCTTCTATAACAGCGTTACTGAGATTGCTTCTGTCATCAACAAGCTTAAAGGTCTGGTAGATACAGAAACAGGTAAAAACTTGTTCAACCCTGATGATATTCGTGTTGTATGCTCTAAATCAGGAGCAAATCAAAGAACCTTTAATAGCAAACTTGGTACTAAATGGGCTTCGATTGCTGACATTACAGACCCAGTAAGAAAGATCAATATTTATACATCTACAGCATTTGAAGGTGCAGACGTTTTAGATGAAGAAGGTCAAACCTACATCATCATTAATGGTACTAGAGATGCAACTAAGGTTGACTTCCACGTATTAGTACCTCAGATCGTTGGACGTATCCGTAATACCAAATACAACGAACATATCAATCTATTGGTAGGTAACTTACCTGAAGCTGCAAGCTGTACTAAAGATGAGTGGATGTCTACAGTTGTTAAGCGTATCCAAAACAGTAGAGATGTATTGCACGATATTAAAGAAAGCAAAATGTCTGAAGCAAGTAAAGCTCAACTTATCAAAGCTGCTGAAGATGATAAGTACACATTCCGAAATGAACAAGGAGAGCTGTATGTATCTGACGTTGCACTGAAAGCAGAATTGCAAGCCTATGAAGCATTACAAGCAACGTATGTAGTTCGAGTTGTAGAAGGTGCAGAAGTAAGTGATGAAGGTTATTCAGCATCATTCAAATCTTTATTAACTGATGAATCTAAACACGTACCATTTGCTCATAAGCCTACAGGCGTAGCTAAGTTCTTAACTGGTCATAGCCAATGTTTCTATGAAACGATGAAAGAATACTGTGAAGCTAGAGACGAAGAGAACGCTAAAGTTTATAAGCTTGTTGACGCTAAAGACGACTATTACAGAACAGCATACGACTTGCTGAAGCATGACACGATCAGAAAGCTTGAGTACCGTAAGCCTGCAATTGAACGTGCTATGAAGATCCACGATGCTAAGAAAGAGAATGCTACTGAAATTCCAACTCTCTTAAATCTCAAAAAGGATCAGGTTTATTTGAGATCTGATATTAAAACTATGATTCAGGAAATATACGACAGACTTGGTATTCCAGATAAAGCCAAAGCTACTGATATTTCTAAATGGTACGATGTTAAAGATACGAGAGCAAATTCTAAGCCTGCATTTAAAGTATTAGGATTAGTGAAATAACAGATTCTTATTTTATCCCGTAATATCAGGCTATTTTAAGGATTGCTTAACATATATTATCAGCTATTGCAAACTATATTTTAATTTTGTATAATACTCATTATCAAGAAAACAATAAAAAACAAAAGTGGGGGATAGTCAGCCCATATTAAAAAACCTATCTGACTATAAACAATACACAAACTCAACATATTAAGTCTGCATCCAATCAGGATTATTAGCCGACTCTAAACTAATATATTTAAAAGGACACAAACAATGTCAAACTTATCATTACATACTACAAATGCCACACCATTTAATAGCTCTATTATTACTGCTAATGAAATAACAATAAAAATGACAAGTCAGGAAATTGCAGACTTAGTTCAACTCAGACATGACAATGTTAAGCGTACTATCGAAACTCTCATAAATTCAGGTGTAATTGTCCAACCTCAAATTGAGGATGAACAATCTCTCGATGCAATGGGGCGTACTCGAAACTCTAAGGTTTATGTATTTGAAGGCGATCAAGGTGAACGTGATACCACAATTATTGTTGCTCAACTCTCACCATTATTCTTAGGTCAATTAGTTGACCAATGGAGATTCTTAAAACAACAAGTCCTAGAGATGAACAAGCCGTCTTACATGATTGAAGATCGTTTAGCTAGAGCTAGAAAGTGGATTGAAGAAGAAACTGCTAAACAGGAAGTTGAAGCTAAGTTACTGGAAGCTGCTAAAGCAATTGAAGTGATGAAGCCAACTGTAGATGCCTATGACCTAATAGCTGGAAAGAAAGGATCTATGTGCTTTCAAGATGCTTACAAATACTTAGGCGGTATCAAGCTTAAAGACATGAAGCAATGGATGTATGACAAGAAGTGGATTAATAAGGACCGCTTCAAACGTGACTCAATTGGCTATTACCAAAACATGAGTGGGTACTTAGTTGAAAAGGTTACAACTCACCAACCACAAATTCGAATCACATATAAAGGTTTAGCTGCAATGGCTAGACAAATGAAGATTGAGCTTAACGCTGAAGACTTCAACTAAGACACAAATTTAAAAAAGGCGAGGGAGCTTCACAGTTCCCTTTAAGATTAACCAGGACTAGGAATGAAAAAATTATCAAAAAAAGAGTACAACAACATCGTAAAAGCAAAGATCTTACAAACTGGACTTTATAACGGCAGATCCGTTGAAGAAGCAGATATTGATGACGAGCTATACGAACACCTTGTAGACATCAAATCAGACTATAAGAAAGGTGTATTAACAGCCTTCAATGCTGATGCTGAAATAGCATACAACTTCCTCAAATATGAAAACGAATATGCAGATGACCTAGATATTGATTATGGTATTGATGACTTGTACGGATCATTTGACGACAACATGAAAGATATTAAAACTCACTTCGGGAGCTACTAATATGGAAGCCGTATTAATCACTTATTTATTCTCAATGTTTCTAGTATCACTACACTTAATTGACGTTAAGCTTGACGATAAACATTCTATTTCACTATTACAATTAATTGCCCTTAGATCTATTGGAGCTAAAGGCATTTATTACAAAGACTGATTTTCCTTTAACCCCTGTTTCCTAATTTGGACAGGGGTCATTTAATAAGTTTGTTATCTATAAGGTAGATATAAAATTCGTTGTGGTTATCTTTAAATTTTTCTAATATTTGCCAGTAAGTATAATCTTGCTTTTTTCCTAACAATGTCAGAGCTTCTTTTTTCATTAGAAAATTTTTTAATTCAAATCTGTTCTTTATTGTTATTTCTTCTTCCGTATCTTCTACTTCACCGTAAATATTTCTTTTAAATTCAACTTTAATATTATTAATTCCTTCAAAAATGGCATAAGTATTTTTTGCTAAGTTGTCATAATCATTAGCATATTGAATTATTTTTTCATCTTTGGATAGTATTTTATACTCGCCTAGAATGGTTATAAGATGATTATAGCTTTCTTTAAATTCATTAAGGTCTGTTTTGTCTACTTTAAAAGGAATACCAGTTCCAAAATTGTTTTCATATAAAATAAAATCATTTGATTTATTTACATATTTAAAAACTTTTCTATTATACTTTCTAAGTTCATCAAATATTTCCTTTAAATACTCTTTTTCTATATTTGTATTGTGTTGGTCTTTCCAATCAGTAAGCAAATAGTAAGCTGCTATAGGTGCAAATAATGTAACCCCACCAGTGAAAACATTCGCTATTAAAGCTCCATCTATTTCTTTTGTTCCAGGTATATTAACTATAATGAAAATAAAAATTATACAGCCTACAAAAATGGCAACTAAAGCTCCTGCTAAATCTTGAACTAATTCTTTTTTATCCGACATACAACCCCCAATCTAATGCAATACATCATACCTTAACCTGTTACAAATTAGTTGCTTAATTAACTGGATAGTATCTATTTTTATTAATATAATAGCTCTATTGAGAAAGCTAAAGAGCATTAAGAAATGTCAATAATTACAATTGCAAATCAGAAAGGTGGAGTAGGTAAGACAACGCTTGCAACCAACCTAGCTGTCGTATTAAGCAACAAGGGATCTGTAGTCCTAGTAGATGCTGATGATCAACAATCTGCTGTTAAATGGAATGACCGTAGATCTGAAAATAAGATTGACACAGAGCATCATACAGGCGATTTAAAGAAGGTTTTATTAAGCCTTAAAAAGAAATACGATTATGTTGTACTGGACGTTGCTGGGCGTGACAGCATCGAGTATAGATCTGCTTTACAAGTTGCAGATAAATTGATTGTACCGACTCAACCAAGTCAATCAGACTTTGACTGTATCCCATTCGTCTTCCAGATGTATAACACCTACCTTGAAGAAAATCCAAAGCTCAAGCCGTATCTGGTAATTAATAAAGCTCCTGCTAATACCAAGTCTACAGAAGTAGCGGATGCTGTAGCAGTTTTGCAAGACGTACCAGATTTTAAGATTTTAAACACTATTATTCGTGACCGTAAGCAATGGCGTGATGCTTCTGCAAATGGCTTGTCTGTAGCTGAAATGGGAAGCTCTAAAGCGAAGGATGAATTGAACTCATTTATTTTGGAGATCTTGTAATGGCTTTAAATTTAGGCAACCTGAAAAAAGGTGAAAAATTACCTGAAACCCCAAAAACGGAAGATCAAACTAAAGACTCCAAAAAGCCTGTAAAAACTATTGCTGAATATTCACGAAACCTACTTCACAAAAACATCTATAAAAAAAATGAGATTGATCCTGTATTAAGGGATCGTATGAATGTTGGTAAACGTGTGACTGTTCCTGTCTTTTATGAGGAAGAGCAGTTATTCAAAGCTGCTGCTAAAGCATCTGTAGATGAGCATGGACGAGCATATTCACTGAATGACTTCATCCGTGTGGCTCTAGTCAAAGCAGCTTATGATGTACTTGGCAAAGATAAAGCAGACGAGATCCTAGATAATCAATTAAATCTGATTGCGACTGAACCAACTACTGAGGAAGAACGCCAGATTGAGCGTGATAAACGTACTAAAGCTAAAGATACTGCACTTCGTTCAGATGCACATGAGTACCCTAGAGATATTACTAAAAAGCGCAAAAGAAAAAGCCCTCAAGACTTAGAAGCAAGAGGGCGTAAATCAAACACTAAGCCTGTTATTGGTTAAACCTATTCAGGTTAAGCAGCTAGATCCATTTCAGGTTTAGGTTGAAGTTTTGTTAGGTACGTTTGAATTGCTTGATCATCGTACTTAACAACTTCAGTAAATTTTGCTTTTAAAGTTGCAAGCTCATACCCACCTTTATTGTCTTTCATTGGAATACCAAGATCAAAGAAGCCTTGACTGACTTCATAATCAGTTAGACCAAACCCTTTAACCAAACTGCCTACAAGCTTCGTTGTAATGTGCTGTTCAGCGTTAAAGCGAGTCATAAGATCTTCGTATTCAGGTACAACCACAGACAAGGCACAAGCTAACTTTTCTTTAATCTCAAGTCCTTGTGTTCCGACTTGCTCATTCATTAAAGCAACCATGTCAGCAAAAACAGCTTTATCCCACAAAGCAGCAAGAAGCAGAATACCAGACCATGCCTTAAATGTTTCAGCCTTTACTTTAGGCGCAATGGCTTTACGCTGTGCATTCAGATCCGATACAAGCTGTTCAATACGTGTGTTGTTCTTTTCAACCCATTCTTGTTGCCCTAAACGTACACGTAAGATAGCTGTAGAAGCAGTCGTGTAAGTATTAACGATCTGTTCAGTGCTAAAGACATTTTCAAGTTTACCAATATTCAAATCGTCATTATGAACATACTTCATGGCTTGAGTATGGACCACAAACTGACAACCTTTTTTCACTTGGTCATAGTTCACTACAGCACTATCACGTTTGGCTGTTGTCGGTACTGAACAGATTGTTAGGTACTTGCTTAAAAGTTGTTTTTCTTTAATTTCTTTATTCAGCACAGAGTCAGCTAAGAAATGGTTAAAGCTTAATAAGCCAAGCGTATTAGCAACGTGTTTAGCGAATCCATTGTCACCTACACGTACATCCAGGATAAAAGGACCTGTCCATTTAACCAAGCATGTAGCCTTAGCAGCAAGAGCAAGGAAGTGTTTGTAACGATCATCTGTAATAGAAAGCAGATCATCTAAAACAGCTAATGATTGAATCATCTGTTCAGCAATAGAATCATCTTGTTCAACCGTATCAATAAACGCTACAGGAGCTTCAGGCTCATCGTTAGCAGCATCTTTTACAAGTAGCTGAGTGTTTGTATCAGTTACTTCTACAGTGGCTACAGTAGGCTCTACAGGAGCTTCAGGAGCATGTTCTTCAACATCTACATTTAAGCTGTTTGCAGCTTCATAGGCTTCAATTTGTTGTTGCATTTCAGCAGTACGAGCTTCTACAGGAATAGTTGTAAGTGCGTTGTAAGTTGCTTCGTTGATAAGTTGAGTTGTCATGTTCAGTTCCTTCATTTCAGTTTGTCGTTGTGACTTCATGTGATGCACTATATACAAACTTTTTTATAAATGGAAGGAATTTCTTACCAATATTTAAAAGTTTTTTTATGTCGGTATGTTTTTGTGATACAATGGTTGCATATAAAGAGGACTATCTATGACAACTCAAGACCAAGATACTTTTGTATTTGAAACATCTTTAAGTGCAATCTCAGGCTACCTACTCTCAAAGATTAGGGATCAAATGGGTGTGAACCAAAGAGAGATTGCTAAAATTTTTGATATGACCCATGTAACGTATGGAAGTATGGAAAGAGGTGAGACAGCAATTAACACTGACTTTATATATATGTTATGTACGATGGTCGGTATTAAGTTTTCAGATTATTTTAGTTTGATTGATGAGATTATATTGGAGTTGCAAGAAAAGGATTCTTTTATGCTTTCAGATAATATCAGGATCAATATTATTCCAAGTTCTGAAGTATTAAAAATAGTATCTGAACCTGAATATAAAGAAGTAGAATTTAGTAAAGATAAAAAACATAATCTTATTACAGGAGAATCATTTAATTTCTTCCTGAGCCAAGATATTAAAGCCAAAGTTGCAGGATTAAGTAAAATACGTTTAACCAAAGAACAAATTAAAGAAATGGTTAATTTAAAAAGTGATGATATTGATATTGATCAGTCGAATGTTGGCACTATGCAGCTAGGTGCAGTATCTTTTGGTACAACTAATGGAATTACTGCGGCATCTCTTACAAGTGCTGCCATGCTATCAGGTCCGATTGGTTGGGCAGGTCTAGCAGGTTTTGGTTTATACAAAGCTTACAAGAAAGTTAAGGAGGATAAGAAAAAGTAAATCTAATATTTGGATAGTAATTGTGTTTTTAATCGTATAGTTCGATATTTAACATAATGGATATTATACGAAATGCTTTTTAACTAAACATTGTAATTCAATAACTTATAAGATAGCTGAAGTTCAATATTTCAGCTATTTTTTTGTTCCACGAAATTAGAGCTGTTTTTAGCCTGTTTTGGTAGTTTTTGCCAATCTCTTATAACTAAAATTGTACTTATATCTGATCTTATATCTTATTTATAAATATATGGGCGTTCCCTTTCAGGTCGGGCTAGTTGCCCTTCGGGTCGATACATTCGTATCGAGCAAAGCCAACATCCCTAACGCAAAAGCAAAAGCATAGGTCTATGTTGGATATAAGTCTTCCTTCAACTTATCTACGACAACCAACATCATTGAACTTTATTTTAAGCGTGTTCAATGTCAACCCCACAAGGAGGTATGACATTGCCCCCTAGCTTAAAATTTTTTAAGTTCAATGGTTGTCGCAGCGATAAAGTTTGATGAAGGTAGGATCACATACCTTCTACATATTCCTTGAATAAGGATGTCGCTTCGCTCCGCTAAAAAGCGTTTGTTTAATGGATTGCCACAGCTCCAAGAATGATGAAAGTTAGAAGCAAAAACAAGCTTATCTTTTATAAAATATAGTTGTAATAATAGAGCTATTAATAATTATAAATCATATAAAAAACATTAGCTTATAGTTGTTAATAGTACAAAGTACTTGTATAATAAAAGCATAAGGTAAGAGATAGAAACCTTAAAGGACAAAGTGTCCTAACCGCATCGTCTAGCGTAGTTAAATAGACCAGGATTTATAAAATGAACGCATTTGATTTCTCTAATAAAGCTTCTGATTCTTCTAAAAACTTTCGTCTTGAAGCTTTCAGCTTTACTTATGACTTCGGTCTCAATATTTTCTTTGATGATATCTCAGACCTTCGTGACATCATTGGCGATACAGAAATCGAGTTTTGGCAAGTTGAAGGCTTGCGAGAAGACACGTACATGGACGTAGACAACTTCAAAGATCTTGAATTAGCTATTGAGCTAATCATGGAAGGACACTTCCAAGAAGACTTGGACCAATTCAGTCTGATTGTAAAAGAAGGTTATGCTCCTAATTTAGAAGCAGCTCAAGAATGGCATGAAGAAAATCATTTCTGTGAAGAGATGAACGACTACGACTTCGGTCACTACCTAATGACAGAGGTTAGCTGCATTGAGATCCCTGAAGCTCTTCAAGGTTATATTGATTTTGAACAGTACGGAAAAGATGCAAAGATCAATGACTTTGTGACTATTGGCTCAAACATCTATAACAACCACTAAGGGGAGTTATAGATATGATTACTGTTCAAACCCTTAGAAGCTTGACACCTTGTTCTGTAGAAGTATTAAAAACTGTTAAAAATGGTAAAACTTACTACTACTTAAAAACAGAAGCAGATAGCAAATTTAGCCGTATTTCTAAAACTGTTTATCAAAGTTTAGATTTATTTTCTCAAAGCTCTAATAGCTTCTATACAGAAGTTAAAGGAGATGTATGCAAACAATTTAAGTCTATGACTTTAATATAGGAGTTATAGACATGAATATTATTTCTTTATCTCTATGCACATCTAAACTGCCTACAGTCAGCTTGTGTAAATTTTGCAGATCCGTTGTTAGTTTGAAATTCCAATATTTCGCAGGCTGTTTTAACTGTGCAAAAGTCTCTAGCAAAAATCAGGCTATAACTTTTATTGTTATGGGAGTGTAAGACATGAATGCACAAGTTTTTAAGTCTGAAGCTCTTAGCCGTTTAGCTGTTCGCCTTCCTGCTGCTGTTCCTGTAATGGCAAAGGTTGATATAGATAAAATTGTTCAAGTTGTAAAAGTTGAGTCAGGTGAAGTTTATATAATTTCACAAGATACAAAGGGCAAGCATGAAAACCCTTTTCATGTTTGGATGATGCACAAATCAGGTTTTATTCTGAGATCTGCAAACGGTGTACTAGGTTATAAATCTGCTTTTATGGCTGAAATACATCTAAATAGGACCATAAGATTAAAGGGACAACGTACCTTAAAAGTCAATTAAATGCTAATATCAAGCTCCTGAAATATGGAGCTTTTTCTATGAGTTTTGAAAATATGTATAGCCTATCTAAAGAACTATTATTAGAAGTTCCTGATCCTGATTTTATTAAAGATTTGCGTTTATCTCTTAATCTATCCGCTAGAGAATGCTCAAAAATAGCAGGATTAAATGACGCTACTATCTGGAACAAATACGAGAACGGCACACGTTCACCTAATAAGCAAACATGGACTTTTTTCTGTTTAGCTATTGGAAAACATCCACTATTTAAGCTTGAAAAAATGTAGTACTTGGTACTATACCCCTCAAAAAAAATCGCCCGCTTCTTTGCTCTTATAGTGCTTAGTCATATCCCTATTTTTATCTGATTTAGGTGTATGGTCCTGTTCCGTCATGTGAAGTCGCAAAGAAGCGGAAACGGCTACTTTCTGCATGTGATTTGATATTTACGGCTGTTATATTAATGCTCATATATGAGATTAAGATGCTAAAACACAATGAAGCATTAGATTTAATGAGGAAGTTAATTCATTTTACAGTTAGAGATTCTAAACCAAAAGTAGGTTATATCCAGACTGTGTTGATGGATATGCAAGGAAAAAATAAATTAAAATAAAGAATGTATATTATAATCCTCTATGCCTATACTTTAAAAAAGATTCCACTTTTAGATCCTTTTATTTTTATGGGATTACTGTTCAAGGCTGTTTATTAAAAAATAAACAGCCTTTATTTTTTAACAATTATTATTTATTAATTTAGGTTTTTGAGTTTTTCTTCTTTTGTGTAAATAATTTGCAATTGGTTTTTCTAAGAAATAATATGTCATTAATCCAAATATAATGGATGCAACTAAAAGTATGGATAAAAATATAAAAGAATTATTTATACCAAGTTTGTGACATACTATAGCAACAGGTTTTAAAACAAAAATATGTGTTATATATAGCGAGTAAGAACTATTTCCTAACATTTCTATGAATTTTATGAAGTACCCACTCTTATTTTTAAATACACTCTCAAGACCAACTGCCCCTAAGAATATAAATAACATTGGAATCCCATATAAAATAAACCTTTTTGAATCATCTGTGTAGTTTAATTCCCCTATTATTAATGAAATTATCCCTACTGTAAGTAATAGATACCCTAATTTTTTATTCAAAATATTAGATTTTACTATGTAGAATGCGATAATACCAAAGGCAAACTCAATTAGTAAACTATCAAATAAGAAACTACTCCATACCGTATTTTTATCTACAAATAACCCTATAGTCGGTATAGATAGGATTGCTATTACTAGTTGCCAATATTTTTTACTATTAAAAAATAATAACAATGAAAATATAAAATAAAAATAAAATTCGTATCGTAATGTCCAACCTGTAAGGACTAAATATTCACCATTTGTAGGTAGTAAAAAAAATGAAGAAAAAACATCTGTAAACTGTGCTGTTACGTTAACATGCTGCGGTAATATTGTGTATATCGCTAAGGCAATTAAAGTAAATATCCAATATAAAGGTAATATTCTTTCAAATCTTAAGATTATGAATTTTGAGAAGTTTATATTTTTATTATATGTGGTATAACACATAATAAATCCTGAAATTATAAAAAATAAATCTACACCTGAATTACCAATGTGCAACCAATCAATTACACCTGCATCGTATTGCTTGTTCTTAGATGATATGTGAAGTAAAACAACTAATAAAGCTGCTATACCTCTCAAAAATTGGATAGAACTAATCATATTTAAACCTAGTGAAATAGTATAATTTAATGTATATCGACATAATTAAGGAAGTGGTTGGAAATACTGATCAATAATTTCTGGAGTTTGTAAAAATAAAGAGAGGTATAAACTAATGCTAAAGTATATAAAAGCAAAAATATAACCTGTAATTTTATTAAATCTCAAACTTAAAATTAATGGAATAATAAAAATTTCTGAATATGTAAAAATTGTACCTAACCTTCCACTTAGAATTAAAAAATCATAAAATCCTAATCGAATACCTACACCAATTACATATGTAAGAATTAAGAAATCCAGTATAATATTATTGGTGTTTGATTTTGTTCTAAAAAGTAGAAAGAATAACAATAGCGCATATGCACGTAAATTTACAGGGTGTAATAATCCTCTTGATTCTTCATATGTTGAATAACCCGAAAGTCTATCAGAGAAATCAAAAGATATTCCTGAAAAAATCCTACATAGTAATATGGTAGAGATAAATAATATAATTGCGATTATATAGTAGTATTTGTTTAGCTTTATTAATAATTTAAACAGTATATTTTTAAAGAAAATAATAAATGGAGTAGCTACATTATGTATTGAAACAGAGATTATGTAGAATATAAATGATTTAAAGTGTTGTTCATTTTTGATAGCAACTGAAATGGAATAATATGCAATAGCGATTGCTAAACCTTGTCTGATTTGTGCCCATTGATGTAGGAAATAAAATGTAGGTAAATAACAAAAAAGAACAACAACATTGTTTATGCCAAAGTTGTCTGATGCTTTTTTTATAAAAATGAATGTTAGAAATGCATAAAAAAATAGAAAAAAACTAAAATCAAAATTTAAATACTTAAAAAAAGCATTTATTAATCCAAAACCATATTCCATGTAAGTTTGATCATAAAATGTACTTGGGTTAAGAGGTATTCTATCAATTTCATTATATAACGACTTATAATTAATAGTATCAGGTGTATTTCCTCTCATTGCAGTTATAAAAGAAAAAATAATGGCAATAACTATAAATAGTACAGATCTTTTTTTCACTACAAATATATTATGATAATTCATAAAGACACTTTGGGACGCTAGGGCAGACAAAATTTGGTTTATTATAACTACATATTAATTGTATTTGGACCAAATTAGTTCAAAATGAGGACCATCTTTAAACTTCTTCCAGTCTCCACCCCATGTAATCGGTATTTTGAGTTCTGTAGCTGCTTGTTTCATTGCTTCAGCAATCAAGTGGTAGTGTTTCCACTCCCATGAAACGCTACTTTTTTCTGTATCTTCAGATACGACCCAGGCTGCAAGATCTACTGCATGACCTGTAAGATGTCTGCTATTCATGGTTGTTGTTTTCTTTTCTTTTAATAATTGAGCTTGTCTTTCTTTAGTTCTAAGTCCTTCTATGACTGTAAAATCAACTTCTGTGAGTTCAATTGCTCTCTTGACCACTTTAACCAGGTCAGGATGAACACCTTCTAAATTAGACAAGCTCCTTTTACCGAGCTTGAATCCCATTTTTATTCTTGTTCTTTATCTAATTTTAAATTTTTAATGTTTTTATTGAGTTGTCGCTTTAAATATTTGATAACTAATTCAGATCCTAATGTACCTAGAACTGCTGCTGCACCTACTACCGCAATAGTAGGTACTGAAGCCCAAATCAAAATAGATCCAGCCATTAGGCTAGTTGTGCCGTTAAGCACAGCTTTAGCTCCAATGACCTTCCATGTATCTTGATCTGAAGTTGCAACTGATTTAGCTAAGTAAATTATGAAACCAATACCAAATAGAAAAGCTGATAAATAAATGTCACCTGTTTTCATTGTTATACACCTAATACCTTGCTTTTCCATGTATCAGGTACAGCAATACCCTTATCAGTTCTGCTTAAAATATTTGTATCTATTGTTCCCTGTGAATTTAGAAAACTTACAGAATGAGGTGAGCCATTTAGATAATTGGAAGATACCAACATTGATGAAGAACTTCCGATTGTTGTTACACCGTATAGAGATACATTCAAGAAGGAACCACCATTCCAAGAAGGATAAACAAATGCCCCTCCATTAATAGTCAGTGTTCCACTCTCTATAGTTATTGTATTTTCACCTGTAGTTGACCAGAATATTGCATTTTCAATTAAGCCTGTTGTTACCCCTTTTGTTAAATTACAACCTGTTAAAGTAAAATTACTTCCTGCTAAGACAATTGCATTATTATCACCACCCTCAACTGTTATTGTCGGTTTATTAACCAAAGTTGATCTAATTTCAACATCACAAGCAATTAAGTGGCGTTTTATAATTGGGTAAATACCTTCAGCTTGTATCTTAATTGTCCAAGCTTCCTTGTTTGGAACTGTAATGGTTTTATCTCGTTGATCATAAGTATTTTTTATTCTATTTATAGCTTCATCTAAAGTTAATAATGGTTGATATACTCCATTATTGGAATCTGATCCTGTTGCACTGACATAAATAACATTGTCTGTATTGTGATACTTAATACCACGAACATAGTAATTATAAGTCATTGGCATTGATAGAACTGAGTTCCATTGACTAAATTTTTTAATACCTGTAATCACATTATCTTTAGTAATACCATTTACGTATAGCTTACCATTTGCACCTATAAGCATGTCGTAAGTATCACCATAACCAACCCAATCATTAATTGTGATGGTACTTGTATAACAACCTAGCCCAACAATAGTATTTACTTCTGTATAAAGCGTTTGAATTGAAACATCACCACTAGCAATGACAATACCAATGCTGTTATGTTCTGCGACTATTGAATCTGAACAAAGTCCAAAGCTATATCGAGAAACTACGCCAAATTTTACATTTGAATCATTCCATGTAGTATCTGTATCGGTATCACTTGAGAAAAAATTAAGAAAGTTTTGATAGTTAAGTGGATCACCTTCTAGTGCATTGTAATAACCATCAAATTTGACCCCATTATTGTCACTTAATAATAACAAGCCACACTTATAGGATAATGTTCTGCAATTAACATAAGATTGCCAAGATGCATTTAACATTACTCCATAATCAAATCCATGCGTATAAACTTCAATCCTTGACTGAGGACTATTTTGAATACGTAACCCCATGTGCGTTTTTTTACTTGCTACAATGCTAAAATCATATAACTTTAATCCATGAGTAGCAGAAACTAAGCTGTTATCATAATCAGAACCGCTTGAAATAGCATTAAAAGGTACACGAACTCCACCTGTGTTCCAATTAGATGATGATATAGCTGCTGTGTTTACGTCCTGAAGATCGGCATAAATCACTGAAGCATTGACTTGAACGCTATTACTATTGAAGCCTAGCATTCCTGTACCTCTAATAGTTGTGTATGCACCCACCCAAATTGTTTGTGTAATTCGATATTTTTTAGCAGATAAAACTAAATTTACTCCACCTCCTTTTTGATTCATTACGGCTACGGATGTATCCCAAATTGTAGATGAAATAAAATCTAAGGCATGTTGTATTGCACCAGAATCATCGGTTATACCATCTGCTTTAGCCCCTGCCCATTCAGGTTTTACGTTAAGTTCATCCCAAGTACGCACCCAACCATTGAAGATAGTTATGCCATTGTTAACTTTTGATTTATTGCGGTCATAAGTAAAAGTACCACCGCCTAATCCAAGTCCTGCATGGTATGACTTCACATATACAGATTGACCATCTTTAGGGTTTTTTATAGAAATTAGATCTAGTATTGATTCAACTATTTGTATTGTTTTTTCATTAATTTGTTTTTGCGTATATTCGCCATCTACAATAAAAGATGCATCCCATCCTTTATCTACAGCAATTTGAGCCAAGCGTAACATTAAGTAATTGTAATAAGTTTCGAGTTGGTCTATAGATATACCTTGTGCCTGAATCTCAGCTAACAATGTATTTTTTAATTCATTATCTTGAATGTCTACATAGTCTTTAAGATCAGAAATTTTGTTATCTAAAATCCAATCTACAACACCTAATTCTTGTAACTTCAACCAAATTCGATCTATATCTTTATTTAGAACTTCAGGTCTAAATGTGTTGTTATAAGTTGCATAAGTTGTTGCTCGATCTGCTGTAGTTACTCTTTGAACTTCGATTACATCCCCTTCATTTGGAGTTGTATTAAATAAGATAGAGTTACTATTTTTTTCATAACTATAGTCTGTCTTATGTACAATTTGATCATTCTTTTTAACTTCAATATGGTCTTTATCATATACATAGAAGCCCAAAGCATAACTAGCTTGTAAACCATTAGCTGTAAAGCTTTGGTAGGGAAATTGATTCTCTACTGTCATTGTTATTATTATTCCTAATTAGGTATTTATTATTATTGTTAGCTCAGTTAATAGAGCTATTAAAAGTCAAGCTTCATCTCAGAATACTGATTAGATGCTTGCCAGTTATTGTTGTTGTTATATGTAGGATAGTGATTGTGTGTTCCAATACGGATAGGCTCTGCTGATATAGCACCAGCTAAACTATCTACATAATCGTCCTTGTTATTGGTGACAGAAGGATCAAACAGACGCATCTCTTTTACTTGAGGACTATCCATTCCATTCAGCTTTAAAACTGATTGATGGGCGTATAAGTAGCCACTGAGTAAAGGAGCTTCAAGTGTTCCTAAGATACGTTTGTTCTTGTTTTGAGTCTCATGTAATTCTCTGACACCACAATAGATATTACGTTTCTTAAATACGGATCTAAGGATTGAAGGTACATGACCGCCAATGCCGTTAGTCTCAACAATAATGGAAGGCAATTTAAACTCTTCTACGATGTCTGCTAATTGATAAGCCTGTCCACCTACAATCTGCCCTTTATCATCTGTAACTGCTATTTCACCTGTTAGAGCTACTGATCTATGCCAGTACAATTTACCGACTTCATCCTGAAGGACCAAAGCAACGGCTGATACATCTGATTTAGTTTTGCCTGAACTTGGATCTAGTTTAAGAGTTGCAGATACAATCCTTTTATCTCCTAGCATCATAGTTGTATGACCATTGGCTTTATGCCAAGTAACTTCTTCGTTATAAGGGATCAATCTGTCTGGATCGAGTCTAATCTCTCCTACAGGTTTTGCATGTAATTGGTACTGACTGTCGAACTCATTAACTGTATTACATTCTTTTCTACGCTGTTCCATCACTTCAGAAGTGAATCTGTCAGACCATAGAGCATCTGCATACACATCTAATAAGCCATGTTTAGCTGTCAGCTTAATTAGGTAGTCATGTTCCCTTTTCTCTACTTTGTAGTCGTCATATTCAACTAATAATTTAGCTTGTGTACCGATACCACTAAACAGATATTCAGGTTTAAATGTTGTTGAGACTTCTAGTTCGCCTGAAGTAAATCGAGCTTCATTCTGAAACATACGAAGCACTAAGCAGTTAGCCCCTGCTTCTTGGATCTGTGTATATAAGCTATCAAAACTGTGCGGAGTACCAATAAATAGACGTTGAGATCCAGGCACTAGAATATGGACCTGTTCTGATAATCTGTATCTAAGCTTTTCCCTAGATTCAGGAGTAGCTGTAGTTGTTGGAGTCTCTACGTCATCATTTTGAATGAAAGTAGAACGTGCGCCTGTTACGTTGGATAAGATACCTCTAGCATGTAGTGAGCCATGCTTAACATCTGAAGAGCCTTGTACCCACCACTTCTGTGTCTCACCTTTTTGTTTTTGTTTATTCCACGTTAAGGGATGTTTTTCTAATACCTGTTGAGTTCCACGACTACACTTATAAGCATCTGGATCTGTTGCCCCTTGATGCAGTATTAATTCATCTGGATTCTTATATAGTCTGTAAGCGTTGTATACGTCCAAAATTGTGGACTTTGCATGACCACGCGGCATCATCAATAAACCTAGTGATCCGAAGTCTTCAAGCCACTCACAAACTGTTATATGGAAGTCTGGGATCTGCCATCCATTGACTAGACCCCACATCAAATAGAACTCAACAAAGTTAGCTTTACTAGCCTTCTTTGCCATCCTGTTTAGTTACCTTTTTACGTTTAGACAGTTCTTTGCGAACTGATAGAAGGAGCTTCTCAGCTTCAGCTTCTTTTTGTTTTTCTTCGTCTTCTGTTGTAGTTATTGCTTGTGTCTTGTTACGTGCTTCAATTAGTTGCTCGATACGTGCTGCAATGGCTAATGTTTGGTTAGCAGATTTATAAATCCATGCCGCATTGCCACGCCCAATTTTTGTTTCTTTATCTTCACTGTTACCACGTTCAACTAGATCAATGGTATCTAGTATCGCTATCTCCTGAATACGGACTAGCTCACTCTTATATTCTTCAATTTTACTCATTATTATTAGTTCTATTAATAGCTCTATTATTATTGTTATTTAAAAGGCTAGAATGACCTAGCCCCGAATTATTGTTTACAAAATCTGTTATCTATTCTGCTATCATCGACTAGATCATCTTGACTTCCTTGAATACTTTTATACTTTCCAGTAGCGTAAAAATTGACGGTGTAATTAAGAACTGTTCTTTTATAGCAATCAATTTCAGAGAAAATCATACTGTATCTATATTCTGTATCATATTTTGGAAAAATACTTTTTGAGTACTCTACAATTTTATTATTGTGATATTTATTCCAATCTTTTGCTCTTATCGCTACACTTTTAGACTTATGATCTGCACCATTAGACACAATAATCATGGGTGCTTCATACGTCTCTTTCGTATGTTTTGCTAATATTGCATCAATTGCTTTTACGTCCATTTTTATTGGTATTAAGTCTTCATTTGTTGGTAATGTTGCTGCAAAATTCGTAGAACTAACAGTTACAGCGAGTATCGCTAAAATTATATTTTTCACAGTTGAAATGATCTTATAAAGAAACATGTATTCTAAATATATTCTTATAAAAATGTAAGTTATACATTATGTTAATTTTACTTTAAATTAAAATCAGGTACATGCATCTCATCATTATCAAGATCCCACCAGTAGCTCATGTTGTAGTTTGATTCTTGTCTTCGTTGTTTACGTTCTCTATATCCTTCATCGAATAGTTCCTGCATCTCTGCAATTACTAAACGGTCAAATACGAGTCTTGAATACCATAAATTTTGGAATGGTATGTTGTTCTTAATCGTATTCACAGCTTCAGCTCCATAGCTTGAATCTCGTTCTGATAAATAAGCTTGTCCTGCTCCAGTAGCCATTGTGCCAACTGACATCACATCTTTAAATGCGGCAGGAATGATAAAGTCCTTCACACTACGTTCTGTTGGATCTGCTGTAGCAGAAATTGCATCAGCCAAAAATGAAGCCGCCCCACCTTTCACAATGGACTTCATATAGAAGTCTAGTGTTGTAGGATCATCTAAATCTTTACCTTGTGTTAGGTTTTGGATCTGACTTACTAAAGCTCCCATGACTGTTGTATAGGCAAACAATTTAGCGAAGTACACAAACTTTTCTTGTGGTGTACCTTGAGCCATTCCACGACTCCATTGACGCATAATCATGGCAAGCGGAAATTGTTTAAACTGCCAGAAGAAGCGACTTAGTTCATTCGTTACAGTTCCACGTTCACGACCTAAGCCCATGAAAGTAGTTTCTCTAGCACCGACCTCAAGCACACTGGCGTTTGTCTCGCTATAAATGTAATTATAGTATTTGTTAGCTAATTGCTCTTTTAATCTGAAGGCTATATCTGACAACTCTTGAGCTGAATATCCTGTTCTATCTACTTGGAAGGTATCTAGGAATAGATCATCTGAAGCATTAAATATGTCTTTATTGGTGACAAGCTTTTCACCACTTGGAGCTTCAGTTCTATCTATTTGTTTAAGTAGAGTCCAATCATCTTCTTTAATACCACCACCTTCTAGCATCTTCTTATCTTGTGGTCCTAACTGATCCCAAGCTTTAACTGAGTTCAGATTAGATACATGGTGCATAAGACTTGCACCGAAAGCACGTTTAGCTGAAGCTGTAATATGGTTGAGTCCTGATGCTCTGATAACTGCATTAGCTATTTTTCTTGTTTTGGTATTAGCTGAAGCTAGTTTGGTTGAAGCAGAAGCCAGGTCATCATCACCGAAGCGAACCAAAGCATTGGTCATTTCCCTTACGCCTAAACCAATACTGATAGCGAAGTCTCTTTCTTCTTTATTAGCAAACTGTTTTAGATGTTTACCGAAGACTTTTGAATAAGCTATACCGTGCATCTCTGAAGCTAGTTTCATAGTTGCTTGATCTGAGAAGGCTGTAATAAAAGCACTACCCATCTTGGTAGCTACGGTCCATGATCTAAGCATACCGCCTACTTGAGCTAAGTTACTGTCAATTGGAAGAGCTTGTCCTGCCAATTCGTTATAGTGCTTGTCTACAAGTGCTGCTTGTTTCTGAATCTTACGATGCTCTTTAACGTACTTTGGATCTTGCATCATCTTATTGAGCAAGTCATGTCCTAGTTGCTTTACGAGCTTTTCAGGATTAGAGCCAAAAGATTGCATCATACCTATTTCCGTACTCATTCTACGGATATGGTTACTGAGTAAGTCATGGAAATTAACTTCTCCAAACTGCTCTTGATACGCTACCCAAGCATCCGCATCTGCAAAGTGGACCTCACGATGATGTTGATGTAGAGCTTGCATATTGAAGCCTACAGGTAGATCAGATTCAGATTGAACAGCATGAGCTTGTACTGAAGCCTTGTTATGTCCTTCTGAAGCAATAGTTTGATAGACAGCTTTTAATACTTCTTTGACTTCAGCATCATTCATTAACTTGCCGTTTTCGTGCCTGTATTTAGATCTATCTACCATTGGGAAAGTAGTTTTAATCCACTCCCCTTCTCCTGCCTGAATGACTTTGTAATGACTGTGAGATTGAGGAATACCATAGTTAGCAAGCTTCTTAATATCACCGCCATAACGGTTATAGTGGAGTCTGAGCTGTTCTAAAACATCTTGTACGGATTTAGCTAATCCTGCTATTTCAGCATCACCTGAAGGCTTGCCAAAGATCTCTTTAACTAGAAGTTTTACTTTATCTGCATCTATCAGATAGCCTAAGCCTTTTTGAGTTTTGGTAAATACGTCTGCTAAAGCTCCCATGTACCTTACTTCCACAGCCTGAATATTGTGTTCAACTGATTGGATACCAGATTGATCGGTGTGCATAACCAATTTGCGATTCAGGGCTTCTAATGGGTTGAGCTTTGAATGAGAAGTCAGTTCATGCTCTAAGGCTTCACGGATCTCAAGATCATTGATCAGATTAGTTACTTCTTTAATATGCTGATCTGTATAGTTCTTAATTGCTCTGTCAGCGATAGCTTCAGCACGTTCTTCGTCTGACATACTCTTCCAGGCTTTGATGTCTTCTTGTGGGAGTTCACGACTAGCTTTAATAAATTGTTGTTCTAACAAGTCTGCTTCTTTATCAGATAGCTTTCTTCCTATAACGCCTTCAACGGCTGTTCTACATTCGTTCTTCATTCATTACTCTTATTATTATGCTGCTTGTTTTAATGCACACTTGGCTAAGGTACTCATTGCTTTAGCCATCATTTGTATATTGTCTTGTTCACGGATTAGCTTGTCTTTCCATTGAGCTGCTGTCAGATCTTCACCTGTCTTTTTAGATGAGATAACTAGGTCAGGATTAGCAACTAACTTATCTATTGTTTGTTGTCCTTTTGGAACTTGTGAAAGGTATCCAAAAGCTCGACCTTCATCAAAAATACGATCTAGGGCAGTTTCTAGCTCTTTATTGCCTTTATGATCCACAAAATCGCTTCTTCCTGAACGTCCTACGTGAATAAAATTCGTTTCATGTGCATGATTAACCGAACGAGAGACGTACGTGCCCCTATATTGAAGCTCTTGAACTAAGTTTCCGTCCTTATCTGTATAAGATCTGGTCAATTCTTTGTGAGACTTCTTATTTTCCCATCTCTGTTTTTCTTTCCATTCAGTAGCAATAGTTGAATCAGGCTTAAACTCGTTATTATTTGGATTGAGTAAGTCGTCCTTAACTCTGACACCTTTTGCTGTATGTGGAATTGGAGTCTGTTCAATCGTTTCAAATAGTTCATTTAAGAACTTGTCAGAATCAGGATCTAGTTCAGGATTATGAACAGGTCTAGGTACGTCTATTTCTGATTCAGGTACTAAGTTGCCATGTTCATCTAAAACCATACTAGGCAGATCAAGCTGCTCTGTTGTCAGATCACCTACTATTTCGTTCCATGCTCCTTTTTGATGGAAAGCATTAACGTCATAAGCTGATATAAATGTTTCATCTGCATGTGGAAGGTTGTCTAAATCTAGTCTGTCTACTGTGCCTTCATAACTTGATTCAGGTTTAATAGGAGCTTGTTCTACTACACTTGCTTCTGTTGTAGATTCAAAAACATGGCTTGTAGGTTGTCCATCTACCATATTTGAATAGTTATTAGCTGTAGCTTCATGGGATCTCCAATCGAAAGCTTTACCGCTAGACAGTTTGTTCTGCCCTCTAGCCCATCCAATAACTGTACCTTTACCACCTAAAGCAGATCTTGCTTCGTCATTGGTAATATTTTTCTTGTCCAGGAAGTTAGCTTTCCATTTAGGATTAGCTTCAATCTCTTTTCTTAAAAACTCAAATTGAGCCTGTAATGATTCATTGGTCTGTTTAAATGTTCCATTTGCATTTACTAGCCCTTTAGCTTTCATATGAGCTTCTAAAGCTGTAGCTCTACTACCTTGCCAACTAAAAATACCACCATTCTTTTTACCGTTCGCTTGGTCTGTATGAAAGCCAAACATGGTATTAGGATTGAATCCATTTTCTCGACCAACTTCACCAACTAATGCTCTAGCTTGTGCAGGAGTAAATCCTGCTGCTTGTGCAAGTTGATATGTATCTTTAACTAGCTGATCCTTTTTAGGAGCTACAGGAGATTTAATATCTATTTTAATAGAGGTATTGTTAGCTGTATTATTATATGTAGTTTTTCCTTTATTTCCTGCCATACGAGCTGAGATATTAGCAGCCATTTTAGCTGTTAGTTCATCTAGTGTCGGCTGTTTATTCTGATTAGCTTGAATATGCTTTTTAACGTCATCTAATGTTTTAAGTTTGCCACCTGTAGCTTCAGATATATTGACCTTCTCTCCTTTCATAACCTGTTCAATCGCTTGATTCAAGTTAGCTTCATGTTGAGCTAAATCATCTACTGTTTCTGCAATATTAGGCATACTAGAAATATCTGCATCTGCTTGAGCCTGTTCAACTGTAGCATTGAAGTCAGCTTCAGCTTTATGTACTTCTGCTTCAGGTAAATCTGCATTCCCTTTAGCATTCATATAACGTCCTGCTGCAAAGAAAGTAGAACCAATACCTAAGTTCATAAGGATAGCTGTAGGATCTGTAGCCATGTCTTTATACATAGCACCTTGTTTTTCATATCCCTTACTATCTAAATATGCTCCTTCGGCATACGTTAAGCCTTGACCAACTGCTGTAGGTGCAACAACAAGAGCTGCATAGTCAGCCATTAATGACTTCTTAAATACATTGGATACAGGTAGAAATGCTAAAGCAGCATTGGTAGCACCATAAATATTAGATGCTGTATCTGCTGTATCTTGATCTACGCCAAGTTGCTGAGTCAGTTTTGTATGTTCTGAAGCTCTTGTACCGAGTCCTACAGTAGCAGCCATACCATAAGGACCTAATGGTGCGCCTACTGCCCCTGCTGATACAACTTCTGTAATGCCTGAAGCGATATGTCCTGCTGTGCCTTGATTAAGCGGAGTAAAAGCTTCATTCGCTTGTTGCATACGTTTATCTGCAACTTCATCACCTTCTACAAAACGACTAACAGCATTGGATACGGATGTCACACCTTTTGCGACACCAGATACTGCACCTAATCCAAAGTCTGCCAAAGCACCACGTTTATATTTTTTAGGATCTGTTAGTTTCGTTTCATCGAAGGCTATGTCTTGTTCTGTAAATTCACCGCTTAATAAGCCCATGTGTTTTCCTTGTTATTTTATTATTTTCATCATGTAAGGTTTTGCTGTCTTCGGATTCTTCATT